>NZ_BSPX01000017.1:0-65507 GCF_030161255.1 Zoogloea oryzae | reverse complement strand
CGAGGGTGGCGGCGGGATCGGTGCTCATTTGCCTTCGGCGGCGGCCTTGCCGGAGCGGGGCACCGGGGCCATCTCGACGCGGCGGTTGCGGGCGCGGCCTTCGGCGTCGGCGTTGGAGGCGACGGGCTGCTCGGGCCCGAAGGCGGCGGCGAAGATCGACGCGGCGGGCACGCCTTCTTCGATCATCGTGCGGGTGACGGTGAGGGCGCGCTGGGCGGAGAGCTCCCAGTTGTCGGCAAACTTGCGGTTGCTGTCGCGCACCGGCCGGTCGTCGGTGAAGCCGCTCACCATCAGGATCTCGTCGCGGGTGCCCAGGTAGGCGCTGAGCGGCGCGGCGAGGCTCTTCAGCAGTTGCCGGCCTTCGGGCTGGAGCTCGTCGGAATTGAGGGCGAAGAGCACGCTGCCGCTGATGCCGATGCGCCCGTTATCCAGCGTGACGCGGCCGGAGGCCAGCGGGCCGGCGAGGGCTTTCTCCAGCGTCACGCGGCGCTGTTCTTCCTGCTGGCGTTTCTGCACCTCGGCCTCGAGGCTGCTGGCGAGCTCCAGCTGCACGCCCAGTACGCCCACCAGGATCAGCACGAAGGCGCCCAACAGGCCCGACATCAGGTCGCCAAAGACGGCCCAGACCGGCGTGCTGTGCTCGATGTTGTCGTCGAGGCTTTCCATGGATCAGCCTTCCCCGGCGAGGCTGGCCTGCCGGCTGGAAAGCTGCTGCAGGTTCTCGACGATCTGCTTTTGCGACATCACCGACAGGTCGATGATCTCCCGCGCCTGGGCCACGTAGTAGGCGAGCTGCTCGTCGCTGCGGGCGACGGACTTTTCCAGCGAGCCTTCGATGCGCTGCAGGGTTTCCATCAGCTTGTCGCTGGATTCGCTGAACAGCTCCACCGCCAGCCCGAAGGCTTCGCCCAGGCTGGCGACCTCGACGGCGCCGCTGGTGAGGCGGGTGGTGGCCTCGGCGATCTTCGCGGATTCGCTGTCCACCTGCGCCTCGAAGCGCTTGCCGATGCCTTCGAGCAGGCTGGCGGAGGAGGCCACCAGGGCGTCGATGGCGCCGCGCTGTTCGGTGGAGGCGTGGTTGATGGCGTCGAGCAGCGTGGCCAGGGTTTCCATGATGCGGCTGCGCTCTTCGAGCAGGGTGTTGTCCCGGGCCATGCTGGCGGAGAGCTCCTGGCGCAGCTGCTGGATGACCGCGGCGGCGGCACGGGGCGCTTCGGCGGCGGTCTCCATCAGGCGGGTGACTTCGCCGATGGTCTGGCTGGCCTGGGCGCGGGCGTCGGCGCTCATGGTGCGGGCGGTGTCGCCGAGGGTCTGGCAGATCTGTTCCTGCTGGGCCAGGGTGCGTTCGCCCACCGTCTGCCATTCGGCCTTGAGGGCGGCGGCGAGGGCTTCCACCGAGGCCGTCATCGCGGCCAGGCGCTGGGTGTCGGCGGCGGCGAGCTCGCCCTGCAGGGTGGCGTGGGAATCCTTGAGGGTGGCGAGGAGCGCGGCGGCACCGGCCTCGAAGCGCGCCGCGAAGGCGGCCAGCGCGTCGCGGGTCTCGCGGGTGAGGGTGTCGGTGCTGCGCTCGTGGGCGGCGAGGGCGGCCGTCCAGGTGTCGGCCACCGAGCCCACCGCGCTGCTGAAGCGGGTGGAGAGGCCTTCGAGCTGGGCCGCGACGCTGCCGGCGAGCTGTTCGTGCAGCGCCCGGGTGTCGCTGTGGGTGGCGGCGAGGGTGGCGGTGAGCTCGGCCTGAACGGCCGCGTGGGTGTCGCGCACGCCGGCGATGAGGGCGGCGGAGCGGCTGTCAAAGGTATCGGCGTAGGCCTGGAGGGACGTCTGCAGCTGCTCGTGGAGGCGGTCGTTGCCGGCTTCGTGGCGGGCGAGGGCGCTGGTCCAGGTGTCGGTGACGGTGGCGACGCTGTGGCCCAGGCGTTCGGCCAGGCCGTCGAGCTTTGCCTGCACGGTGTCGGCGATGCGGCCGTGGGTGTCGCCGACGCTCGCCACCAGCGCGGTGGAGCGGGTGTCGAAGTTGTCGGCGAAGGCCTGCAGGGACGTCTCGAGCTGCTGGTGGAGGCGCTCGTTGCCCGCTTCGTGGCGGGCGAGGGCGGTGGTCCAGCCTTCCGTCACGGTGCTGACGCTGTGGCCGAAGCGTTCGGCGAGGCCGTCGAGCTGGGCCTGCACGGTATCGGCGATGCGGGCGTGGGTGTCACCGACGCTCGCCACCAGCGCGGTGGAGCGGGTGTCGAAGGTCTCGGCGAAGGCCTGCAGGGACGTCTCGAGCTGCTGGTGGAGGCGCTCGTTGCCCGCTTCGTGGCGGGCGAGGGCGGTGGTCCAGCCTTCGGTCACGGTGCTGACGCTGTGACCGAAGCGCTCGGCGAGGCCGTCTAGCTGGGCCTGAACCGTGTCGCCCATGCGGGCGTGGAGGGCGCTGGTCTCGCGGGCGATGCCGGACATGGTGGCCTCGACCACCGGCTGGATGGTGGCGCCGGCGAGGCGGGCGCTTTCAGTGAGGCTGGCGCGCAGGGATTGATCCACCGACGCGGCGAGGCCGGTGTAGATGCGCGTGGCTTCCTGGTAGTGGCTGTGCTGGTTGGCGAGGAGCTGTTCGGAGAGCTGCTGGTTGTGACGTTCCAGCTGGGCCATCATCGTCTGCAGGGTGCTCACCATTTCGGGCAGGGCCTGGGCCTGGCCTTGCAGGGCGCGGTAGGTTTCCTCGCGCTGGTGGGTGAGGGAGAAGCCGCGCAGCACCGTGGCGATGCGGGCGTCCAGCAGCCGTCCGGCGGCCAGCCGGTCGCGGCGCAGGAGCGCCGAGATCAGGCCCAGCAGGGTGGACGCCGCGACGCCGGCCACCGAGGTGCCGAAAGCCACGCCCAGACCCTTCACCGGCGCGGCCAGGGCGGCGCGGATGGTGTGCAGGTCGGTGGTGCTTTCCAGCGCGATCACCGCGCCGTTGAGGGTGACGACCATGCCCAGGAAGGTGCCGAGCATGCCCAGCAGCACCAGCATGCCCACCAGATAAGGCGTCATCGCCGGGCCAGGCAGGCCGACGCGCTCGCCTTCGATGCGCAGGCGCACGGCGTTCTGCAGCGACGGATCGACGCTGGCCAGCCAGTTGTCGAGGCTGGGCAGGTTGTCGGGGATGGCGGCGAGGGCCTTCGAGAGGCTGTCGGTGGCGGCCGAAAACCGACGCAGCTCGACGGCGCCGGCGATGTACACCAGGCCGATGATGATCGTCATGGCGAGCGCCAGCGGGCTGCCGCCGATATAGCCGACACCTACCCAGCCCACCGCAAACAGGCCGATGAAAAAGGCCGTCCAGCAGATCTTCTTGTTCATGCTTGTTTTGTCACCTCGTTGCCAAGGGCTTCGAGAAGCCCCGCGACCGGTTGCAGGCGAAGGTCGAGCTCCGCCAGCAGGACGGTCTTCATGTCCTTGCAGAAAGTGGCCAGCCAGCCGCCGGGCTGCAGCCATTGGTCCGGGCTGTCGGCCTCGCCGGCTTCGGCGCGGGCCGCCCGGTGGGCCTGATGCAGGCGCTCGAAATGCCTGGCCAGCGCGACCGGCACGCTGGTGAGCAGGTTGCGCTCGCGGGGGCCGAGGGCTTGCTCCATCACCCCATCCACCTGGGCCAGCTGCTTGTGGGCCGGCGACAGGGCGGCCAGCGCGGCCCGGGCGCTTGACCGCAGCGGCGTGATGGCGGCGCCCATGTCGCGCTGGTGGGCGAGGTAGTAGCGCTGGTAGGGCAGGAAGTCCGCCGCGCCCTCGATCGACGGGTGCCAGTCCGGCCGGGGCAGCTTGACCCGCGCCTTGCCGGGCGTGGTGAGGCCGTCGAGGGCGATGGATTCTTCCAGCCCGGTGCGCACGCGGGTGAAGTCGTCGCGCAGCGCCTGCCCGGCGGACGACGGTGCCGGGGCCACGCGTGCCGGCACGCCGCCCGCGGCGTTGTTGATTACCGCGAACAGCGCGATTGCGTCGGTGAAATCCAGCCACAGGCCGAGCCGGTCAGCAAAGCTCTGCCGGGATTCCGGGGCTTCCGCCACGGCCAGATCGGCGAGCACGCGGATGAGCCGGGCGCTATGGGAGTGCGTACGGGACAGGCCTTGTGTCATGCCGGCGGGCGACGCCCAACTGCAAAAAAGGGGCCAAGGCTACTACAAACTGGCGCAGGGGTCAGCGGAGCCGAGAGGCCGCGGGGCAGGTGACCGGCGTGGCGGCGGCACGGCCGCGTCGCGCAAGGCTGGCAGCCGGGTGGGGGCGCTCGTGGTGGTCAGCCGTGGCTGAAGCCGAGGATGATGATTGTGCCGGTGGCGGCGCGATCGGCGGCGCCAGCGGGGCCGTCGTAGTCGTCCACGCCTCTGACCTGGGCCTTGATCTGGTCGATGGGCGCGCCGTTTTCGGCGAGAAAGACCTGGATGGCGCGGACACGCCGGCCGAGCAGGACCGGGTTGTAGTCGGCCCTGGTGTGCCGGGCAAAGCCGGTCACCTTCACCACGGTGCCGCGATGCCGCTGCAGCATGATGCCGACCCGGGATAGGAAGCGGGCGTAGTCCGGGCGCAGGCGGTCCTGCTTGTTGTCGAAGGCAGCCCTGGTGTCGATCACTACGCGGGTGGTCGAGGTGCCGTCGGGGGCCTGGTCCGAATCAATGGTGAGATCGAGGGCGGCTTCGCGGCTGAAGCGGTCGAGCCGGCCGGCGGGGGCGGTGTCGTCGGCCTGAGCTTCGATGGTTGTGGGTGGGGCGGGTTCGGCCCGGACCAGCCCGGGGGCCGGCAGCAGCAGGGCCAGCATCAGCCAAGCCAGCCCGGATCTGAAGCGTTGCTGATCGGACATCGTCACTCCTTGGTGCGGATGGCGGCGTCCCACAGGCTGCGCAGGCTCGTCATCAGCAGGGGCGAGTGGCGCTGGGCATGGGACGCGTAGATCGCGACGACGGTTCCGTGATCGAAGTCCACGTAGAGGCTGCTGCCATAGGCGCCGACGATGGCGGCGCGGTGGCCCTTGCCCGGGTGGGCGAAACGGTATTGCCAGGTGGTGTCGGGGCCGAGGGCGCGGATTGCATCGGGCGTGGGCTGTGCCGGGTTGCCCGGGCTGGCCAGCGTCTCGGCGAACCAGCGTGGGGCAACGGACCGGCGCCCCGACGGGGTGCGCGCGTCGAGCAGGCTCTGGCCAAAGGCCGCGAAGTCTTCGAGGCTGAGGGCGAGGCCGTCGGCCAGGGGGGTGCCGGCTGGGTCGGTGGCCCAGAAGGCCGGATTGCGGGCGCGGCTGATCGCGAGCAGCTCGCACAGGACGTCGGGGGCGGGTTTCTTCCAGGCTTTCTCGGTGGCCCATAGCAGGAGGGCGCCTTCGGGGCCGCGCATGTCGCTGCCGGGGTCGCCGGACACCCGGGGCCACGCGCTGCGTCGCACGAGCCAAGGCCGCACGCCACCAACGCCACCGGCGGGCATCCAGCCGCCCTCCCGCTGCCATTGGCGGAGCTCGGCGTCGGACCACTGGAGCCCGGTGCGCCCGTCGAGCAGTCGTTGCATGGAGAGCTTGGCCAGCTCGCGGCTGGCTGCCAGTTCCGGTATCAGGCGGGGGATCGCCTTGCCCCGGGCGAAGCGTCCTTCGGCGCTGGCCTTGGCGAGCATCGTGACCAGCAGCGGGCGGGTGGCTTCGAGGAGGAGCTGGGGCCGGGCGGGGTCGAAGCCGCTGCGGCGGTAGTCGAGCAGCACCTGGCCGTGCTGGAGCATCAGCACGCCGTCGGCGTCGATGCGGTTTTCCAGCAGGTGGCGCAAGCTGCGCTGGGTGCCGTCGGCAGGGTCGGTGGCGGTGCGACGGTCGGGGTCGATGGGTTGTCGGGCCGGGGTGCGCGCCGGCGCGCCTGCGGGGGGCGTCAGGGCGATCCCGCGCATGAAGCGCGGCGCCTGGCCCAGCCCGTAGCGGAGGGTGCCGGGGTCGAGCCAGTTGCTGCCATTGACCGCGGTGCCGGTGAGCCCCGCTGGCGGGGTATGGGGGGCCTGGGTGCAGGCGGTGTCGGCGAACACCGTTGCCGGGATCAGGCTTGCTGCGAGGATGAGATACGTGCGGTGCACGGTGATCCCCTAGACGTTAGGACGATAGGAGGACGGGCTGGCGAAGCGCTCGGCGGCCATTCGGGTCAGGTCGTTCAGATTGCCGGTGCTTCTGGCGATTTCGCGTAGCCATGCGCTGTCGTTGCGCTCGCTGATGACGAGGGCGCGCAGTTGCTCGAGCTGCTTCCGGCAGCCCAGGTCGTCGGCGTCGGCGGTGAGGCTGTCGATCAGCGCGCGCAGGGCGTCGCCAATCGGCACGCGGCGCCGCCGGATCGGGTCGGCCAGGGTGGCGCCGAAGCCGTAGCGGCTGGCCTGGAACTTGTTATAGCGGGCGACCAGGGCCTGGCTGGCGGGGGCGATGGGCGGGCGCATGCGCAGCAGGTTGCGGGCCAGGCACTGGGCGAAGGCGGCCAGCTCGACGGCCCGGTCGATGGTGAGCGGGGTGTCGCAGATGCGCAGCTCGACGGTGCCGTATTCGGGTTTGGGGCGCACGTCCCAGTACAGGTCCTTGATGCTCTCGGCCACGCCGCAGGCCTGGAGCAGGGCCATGTGGTCGAGGAAGGCGGCCCAGTCGGCCACGTCCGGCGACTGGCCGGACAGCGGAAAGGCCGACACGGCGTTGAGCCGGGCCGAGTCGAAGCCGGTGTCGGTGGCGTCGATGAAGGGCGAGGAGGCGGACAGGGCGACGAAGTGGGGCACGTACTGGTTGAGGGCGTGGGTGAGCCAGATCGCGTCGTCGCCGCTGGTGACGCCGATGTGGATGTGCTGCCCGAACACCGTGAACTGCTTGCTCAGGTAGCCGTAGCGGTTGTTCAGGGCCGCGAAGCGCTCGCCCGGGCTGATCCGGCGCTCGGGCCAGCGGTGGAAGGGGTGGGTGCCGCCGCCGCACACGGCGATGTTGTTCAGGCGGCAATGGGTGACGAGCACGTCACGCAGGCCGTCCAGGTCGGCCGCGATGGCGGTGGCGTCGAGGCGGGGGCGGGAGTTCACCTCGATCATGCTTTCGGTGATCTCCAGCTTCACCTCGCCGAAGCGGTCGTCGTACTGCAGGCCGGCGAGCAGGTCGGTGGCGGCGCGGGTGAGGTCGTAGTCGCGCAGGGAGACCAGCTGGAGTTCGAGCTCGACGCCCAGGGTCAGGGGGCGGCTGGACGAAAAGGAGAGCTGCGAGAGGTCGCTCATCGGGCAGGCTCCGGGCGGGTGGGTTCGGTTTCGCCGGCGCGCTGGAGGGCCCGCTTGCATAGCTGAGGCCCGACGAATTCCATCATGGCGGCGGCGATCAGGGGGAGCAGCAGCGGCTGGCTGCTGACCTCGGGGTAGAGGGTGGCGAGCTCGGCGGCCATGAAGATGGCGGTGGCCGACAGCGGCTGGATGCCGATGCCCACCAGCCGACGTTTGTCGAGCGGCAGGTCGTGGCGGCCGGTGCTCACCACGCCGACGAACTTGGCGAGGCCGCGCATCAGGATCAGGCCCAGCGCCTGGACGCCGGTGGTCCAGTCCAGCTCGCCCAGGGGCAGCATCGCGCCGGTGACCACGAACAGCAGGATGGCGAGGATCCAGTGGCCCTGGGGCAGGCCGGTGTAGGCGAGGGTCCTGTCCCGGTCAGCCAGGTTGAGCGCGGCGCCCATCATGAAGAGGGTCAGGAAGACCGGCACGGCGAGCATGCGGGCCATGCCGATGGCCATCAGGGCGGTTGCCACGAGAACGAACACCCGGGCCACCGACCCGCGCGCCTGGCGGCCGGCGATGATCAGCGCCAGGCGGGCGCAGAGCAGGCCGATCAGGATGCCGCCGCCCACCACCCACAGGGGATGGGCGATGGCGTTGAGCCAGTCGCCGGCCTGCTCTGCGTGGAGCAGGCCGAGCACCACCGCGAAGACCACGAAGGAGAGGGCGCAGCTGATCGCCGTGAGCAGCAGGGTGCGCTGGGTGACCTGCCCCTGGGCGCGGTTCTCCTCGGCGGTGAGCAGCACGACCGCCGGGGCCGAGGCCATGGTGATGGCGGCCGTCGCTGCGCTCCAGCCGGGGGAGAGGCCGACGGCCAGCAGCGCGAAGATGAAGATGGTGAGGAATGCCAGCGCCGATTCGGCTGCCGCGCTCACCAGCAGCCCGCGGTTGGCGCTCAGCCAGCGCAGGTCGAGGTGGCGTCCCGTCTCCATCAGCAGCAGGCCCAGGGCGGTGTCGGCCAGCGGTTTGGCGAGCGCGATGGTCTCCCGGTCGAGCCAGCCCAGGGCGCCGGGGCCGCTGATGGCGCCGGCCAGCACGTAGCCGACGATGCGCGACAGGCCGAGCGTCCGGAACAGCGTCTCGCCGACGATCAGGCCACCGACGAGGAGCAGCGAGAACAGGACCAGCGGGTCGAGCTGGTCGGGGAAAGGCGGCAGGAAGATCAGGCTGTCCTGGAGGGCTTCCCAGCCTTGGCGCAGTCCGGTGCTCATCGTGATGGGGCTCCGTCGGCAGGGGGCCGGGCGGCGGCAGCGCCGCCGAGGCGGGCCTCGCCGGCAGCGATGACTGCGGCCTGGGTGCACAGCGGGCCGATCAGCTGCATCAGCACGATGGCGCCCATGAGGGTGCCCGAAAGCGCAGGGCCGACGCCGCCTTCGAGGGGGCCGGCGTCGCCGAGCAGGACCAGGGCCACACTGGACATGGGCAGCAGCCCGATGGCGGTGAAGCGCGACTCCCTGGCGGCAATGCCCAGCCGGCGTCCCATCAGGTGGAGGGCCGCCCAGCGGGCGCCGAAGCGTGTCAGCGCGTAGGCCGTGGCCGTGGCTGCGTATTCGGCAAGCAGGCCGATCTCCAGCGCGGCGCCGGCCAGCACGAAGGTCACCACCAGAAAGACCCGGGCATCCGACGAGATGCGGATGGCCAGCACGGCCTTGTGCCGGTCGGCGATGCGGGTGCCGATTCCGAAGGTCAGCAGGGTGAGCAGGGGTGACATCTCGAGGGTCAGGGGCAGCCCGGTGCCGACCACGATGAGGCCCAGCAGCATGAGGTGCTGGTGCTCCACCTGGGGGCCCAGCCGGCGGGCGGCCGCGCAGGCCGCGAGGGCCAGTCCGGCGCCCAGCAGCACGGACAGCAGCACGTGCCCAGCCGCTGTGGCGTAGCCAGGCGTCAGCTCGGTGGCGCCGCTGGCCGCGAGCACCGGGAGGAGGACGCTGACGGCGGCGAAAGCCACGCAGCCGTTCAGGGCCACGAGGCCGAACAGACGCCGGCTGAATGGCCCGTCGGCACCGGTATCGCGGGTGGTGGCGATGGTGATCGCCGGCGAAGTGGAGGCGGCGATGGCGGCGGCGAACAGCCCGCCGGCAAGCCCGAAGCCGAGCAGGTACATGAGGGTCGTGATCGTCGCGAAGACAGCGCTGGTCTCCGCCAGGCTGAGCAGTACGAGACGGCGGTCGATGCGGCGCCCCGTGAGCGGGAAGTGGTGGCCCAGTTCGAACAGGATCAGGCCGATCCCCGGGTAGATGAAAAACTGCGCGGCGTCGAGAATGTAGGGGTCGATCCAGCGCAGCCCGCTGTTACCGATCAGGACCCCGAACAGCACGAAGCCGGTGGTGCGCGGGAGCCCGAAGGCGCGACGGCTGATCTCGCCGCTGGCCAGCCCGCCGAGGAGGAGCAGGCCGAACAGCAGCAAGGGAGAGGCTTCGAAGGCGTAGAGCTGAGTCGGCATGAACGCGGCGGGTGCTTGGTCCGGGTGGGGAAAACCGGCCCGGTCTGCCTTCGCCCGGCAGGTGCGGGCGTGATGTCTGGGGCGAAAGCCTGCAACATCGAGACACGGTTTGAAATTTGTATTGATACAAATATAATTGACGACAATGAATTCTGCAAACACGAATCCGCGCTTGCCCGACGCAGCCGATGACCTGCCCATGGACACCATGCCCCTCGTGGTGCTCAAGCAGTTCCGGGTGATCTACGGGTCGGTGCGCCAGCACTTCCGGGATGTCGAACAACGTTGTGGGGTGTCCGGCTCGCAGCTGTGGCTGCTCCACGAGATTGCGCGAACGCCCGGCTGTGGGGTGTCTGAGCTGGCCAGCCGGCTGTCGATCCACCAATCCACCTGCAGTCAGCTGGTCGAGAAGCTCATCGCCAAGGGGCTGGTGAGCAAGGTGCGCAAGCCGGATGACCAGCGCCGCGTCGGCCTGCATCTGCAGGACGAGGCCGCCCGGGTGCTGGCCCTGGCCCCCGGTCCGTTCGAGGGGGTGCTGCCCCAGGCGCTGCAGGGGTTGCCGTCCGAGGTGCTGGCTCAGTTGCACCAGAACCTCGCGCAGGTGGTGGCCAATCTCACCGATCGGGATGAGCAGTCTGCGGAGCGTCCGCTGTCCGATCTTTGACGAAACAGGGGCTCGTGCCCCGGGAGGAGGCATCATGGCCCGCAACGCCACAATCAGGATTGGCCTGTCGGCGAGGCTGTTTCATCCCCAGGATGGTGCGACCGGTCTCCAGTCGAAAACGCTGCAGGTGCTGGAGCAATCCATCGCCCACTGGGTGATGTCCCGCAACGTGCTGGTCCTGATGGTGCCGTCCATCCTCAAGGACGGGCCGATCCACCGCAGCGACATCCGGCTGCGGGATTACGCGGATTTCCTCGACGGGCTCGTCCTCCAGGGCGGGGCTGACGTCAGCCCCGAGGCTTACGGCGAGCAGCCGCTCCGGGCGGATTGGGCCGGCGACCGGGTGCGGGACGCCTACGAGATGGAGCTGCTGCACGAGTTTGTCGAGGCGGGCAAGCCGGTGCTGGGGATCTGCCGGGGCATGCAGCTGATCAACGTCGCCTTCGGGGGCTCGCTCCATCAGGACATTCCGACCCAGTTCGGTGCCGGGGCCACCCACCAGGCCGATGCCTACGACCTGCACAGCCATGCGGTGGTCTTCACCGAAGGCGGTCAGTTTGCCCGGTGGTTCGGCGCGCCGGGGGGCGGGGATGTGGTGTCCATCCACCACCAGTGCGTCCGTGCCCTGGGCCGCGATCTGGTCGTCGAAGCCACCGCCCCCGAGGACGGGATGATCGAGGCGATCAGGCATACCGGCCACCGCTTCGTGGTCGGGGTGCAATGGCACCCCGAGTTCTACGCCGCCGGTGCGACACGCCTTCTCGACTGCGCTCCGCTGCTCGATGCCTTCCACCAGGCGGCGCGCAATGCGCGTTAGGTGGGCTGGGCGGCCAGGATCACCACATAGCCCAGCTTGAACACGGCGGCCGCCACCGGTAGGGCCAGGTGGCCGGCGATCTGCACGCCCAGGCTGAAGCGATCGGCCAGCGGGTAGGCGATGAGGATCGAGGCGATCATCCCGAGGCCGGCGACGATCATCATGATCTGACCCGTGGTGAGGATGCTGCGCGGATCAGGGGCGGAGGGCTGCATGGCGGACTCCCTGGGGTGTGGTGGCCGGCTGGCTGGCGGTGAGGGCGATGCGGCAGATGTGCTCCAGCCGCTCCACGTGTTCGAAGGCTTCCCACGGCGTCTTGCCGACGGCCACCACGCCGTGGCGGTCCAGCCCGACGATGTGGGGCGCCGGGCCGAGGGCTGGCTGGAAGGCCGCCTCGCAGGCTTCGGCGAGCTCCTCGCTGGTGGCAGGCAGGGCCGGCACGTCGGGCCCGACCCGGGTGTAGCGGGTGACCTCCGGGAAGTCCGCCGACAGCTCGGCCAGCCGGTGGCCCGCGTAGAGCGCCGCGACGATGTGGGTCGGGTGCAGGTGGAGCACCGTCAGGTTGCGGCTGCCGAACAGCGCCTGCAGGCGGCGGTGCAGCTCCAGCTCGCCCGACGGCCGCGGCCAGGCGTCCGGCGCGGGCGTCTGGTCGGCCGGGACGAACACGAACTGGGTGGGCACCAGCGCGTGCTTGACCACGCCGCTGGCCGACACCAGAAAGCCGCGGCGGTCGGTCATCGCCACCGACACGTTGCCGTCGCGGGTGCTGATCCAGCCCAGCTCGTAGGCCCGCCGCATCACGGCGCAGGCCTGCTCGACCACGGGGTGTTCGGGCGGGGTGTCCTTCTTCTCGATCATGGCGCTCTCCGTTGGGGTTGTTTGAAGTGGACTTTAGAATGCATCTTTTAAAGAGTCAACAAAAATGAATCTTTACGGAAATCCCCTATAATCGAAGGGTCAATCACCCCGCGGCCCCGGATCGCGCCCGCCGACCATGCACATCACCCTGCACACGGACTACGCCCTGCGCGTCCTGATCTACCTGGCCTCCAACGAAGAGCGCCTGCCGACGATCCAGGAAATCTCCGAGCGTTTCGACATCTCGCGCAGCCACCTGATGAAGGTGGTCAATCAGCTGATCCGCAACGGTTTCGTCGAGGGCATCCGCGGCAAGGGCGGCGGCCTGCGCCTGGCCCGGCCGCCGGCGGGGATCGGCATCGGCGACGTGGTGCGCAAGATGGAGACCGACCTGTCGCTGGTGGAATGCTTCACCGACACCAGCCGCTGCCTGCTCACCTCGAGCTGCAAGCTGCGGGGCGTGCTCGACGACGCGCTGGAGGCCTTCTTCGCGTCGCTGGACAAGGTGACCCTCGCCCAGCTGCTGGGGCCCGCCCAGCGGCAGATCCTGTTCATGCCCCAGCGCCCGCCCGCGCCTGCCGCCGGCCGCGGCGCCCCCTCCGACGGCTGAAGACGGCGCACGCTCCCGGGTCGATCCGGGGCTGCCGACGTGGCCCTGGCGCGTGTTTCCTTACCTACGCCGGCCATTCCCCCGCCAGCGAGGACCGCAAGTGCTTCCCACGTATCCGCACCTCGCCGGAGGCGCTGCCGCGTCCACGACACGGGTGAAATCCTGATACATCCGCCTATACCTTTCGAAATAGATCGAAGGTAATGTCTCGAGATGATGCATAATGGATACTTTCGTGCCGTGTTGCGGTGCGATGCGTCGCCCGGGCGGCGCCTGCTTTGCCTACAATCCTGAAATCCTCCCAGCCCCTGGAAGCCCTTCTGCCGATGACTGCGCCCCTTTCCGACACCTTCGACCTTGCCGACGCCCGAGGCTGGTGGTTCGTCCAGCGCGGCCGGGAAGTCCTCCTCGACGAAACCGGCGGCGTGCCCTGCGGCCCCAACCCGCTGCTGGGCCTCGATCCGCTGCCGGTGCTGCAGGTGGGCGAGTTCGACGGCATTCCCTGCTTTGCGGTCGAACTGCCCCTCGATGCGCCCTTCGGCGGCTTCTTCGGCGATCCGAAGCGCCTCTACGACAGCCTGCCGCTGCCGGCCCGCACGCCCCTGTCGCGGGCGCTGGAGGTGCTCGAATGGGATCGCACCCACCGCTTCTGCGGCAGCTGCGGCGCGCCTACCGAGCACCGCGGCGCGGCCATCGTGCGCCACTGCAGCAACGATGCCTGCGGGCGCGAGCACTTTCCGCGCGTCTCGCCGGTGGTGATCATGGCCGTCGAGCGCGGCGAGGAGATCCTCCTCGGGCGCTCCCATCACTTCCCGCCGGGCGTCTACAGCGTGCTGGCCGGTTTCGTGGATGCCGGCGAGAGCGCCGAGCAGGCCGTGCACCGGGAGATCTTCGAGGAGACCGCCCTCACCATCCGCGACGTGCGCTATTTCGCCAGCCAGCCGTGGCCGTTTCCCCATTCGCTGATGCTCGGTTTCCAGGCCCAGTGGGCCGGCGGCGAGATCGTCTGCGACCCGCGCGAGATCGAGGACGCCGCCTTCTTTCATGTGGACCGGTTGCCCAAGACCTTCCGCTTCAGTTCAACCCTGTCGTTCTGGCTGATCCAGGACTTCTGCAAACGCCACGGCCGCCCTTGGCCGGACGGCGTGTGACCCGCCCCGGAGACACCCCGATGTCGATTTCCCCCCGCGACCTGCTGACGCGGATGTTCACCGCAGCCGTCAGTGCCGCCCAGCCCGAGCATTGCCTGCCCCGCTTCCTGCCCAAACCGCCCAAGAAGGGCCGCACCATCGTGATCGGCGCCGGCAAGGCCTCGGCCGAGATGGCCCGGGTGCTCGAACGCCACTGGCCGGGCGAGCTGTCCGGCCTCGTCGTCACCCGCTACGGCCACGCCGTGCCCTGCGAGCGCATCCAGATCGTCCAGGCCGCCCACCCGGTGCCCGACGGCGCCGGCCGCGCCGCGGCGGGCCGCATGCTCGACATGGGCCGCCAGGTGACCGCCGACGATCTGGTGATCTGCCTGATCTCCGGCGGTGGCTCGGCCCTGCTGCCGCTGCCCGGCGACAACATGATGCTGCAGGACAAGCAGGCCATCTCCCGGGCGCTGCTCAAAAGCGGCGCCACCATCTCCGAGATCAACTGCGTGCGTCGCCACCTGTCGGCGGTCAAGGGCGGCCGGCTGGCGGCGGCCTTCCATCCGGCGCGGGTGGTCAATCTGCTGATCTCCGACGTGCCCGGCGACAACCCGGTGGACATCGCCTCCGGCCCCACGGTGGGCGATCCAACCACCTGCGCCGACGCCCTCGACATCGTCCGCCGCTACGCCATCGAGCTGCCCAAGGGCGCCCGCTGGCTGCTCGAGACCGGCGAGGGCGAGACGGTGAAGCCGGATGATCCGCGCCTCGCCCGGGTCGAGACCCACCTTATCGCCACCCCGCAGATGGCCCTCGAGGCCGCCGCCGAGGTGGCCCGCAAGGCCGGCGTCACGCCGGTGATCCTCGGCGACAGCATCGAGGGCGAAGCCCGCGACGTGGCCAAGGTGATCGCCGCCATCGCCCTCCAGGCAAAGCGCCACGGCCAGCCCGCCGGCGCGCCCTGCGTGCTGCTGTCGGGCGGCGAGACGACCGTCACCGTGCGCGGCGCCGGGCGCGGCGGGCGCAATGTGGAGTTCCTGCTCGGCCTTGCCCTGGCCCTCGATGGCGCGCCGGACATCTTCGCGGTGGCCGGTGACACCGACGGCGTGGACGGCCTGGAGGACATCGCCGGCGCCTTCGTCACGCCGGACACCCTCGCCCGCGCATGGGCGCTGGGCATCCGCCCCCGCGACAGCCTCGACGCCAACGACGGCCACGGCTTCTTCGGGGCGCTGGGCGACGCCCTCGTCACCGGCCCGACGCTCACCAACGTCAATGATTTCCGTGCCGTGCTGGTGGGTCTGCCGGGCAAGGGCTGAGCACTGACGGAGGGCCGGGCAGGGTCAAGAATCAGCCCGTCCGGCCGTTATCTCCGTCATGATTTGCGCGCATCTTTCGGCCTGACCGATGACGCCGGGGCTCAAGCTTCCGGGCGTCGTTGCGGTGGGGGCCTCTTCCCTTTCCACGCCGCCGCGCCAGGTTCCGCGTCTGAGTCGGCTTGCGCTTGCGGGCCTGCTGTTGCTGGCGGCCTGCTTTCCAGGGGGCGCCGCGGCCGAGACGGCGTCCGAGGCCCAGCTTCGGGCCGCGTATCTGGTCAATTTCCTGAAATACGTCGAATGGCCCGCCGCCATCACGGGGGCCAACATCTGCGTGCTCGGTCGTGACAGCCTGGCCGGGCCGCTGGCGTCCTACGAGGGGCGGCTGATCCAGGGGCGGGAGATCCGTATCCGCCGGGTCAGCCAGCCCGAGCAGCTGGCCGACTGCCAGGAGGTGTTCGTGCCGGACGGCGACGAAGAGCGCTTTGCCGGCGCGATCCGCAACCTGAGCCGGCAGCCGGTGCTCACCGTCGGCGAGAACGCCCGTTTCGTCGAGCAGGGTGGTGGCGTGGCCCTGGTGCGGGTGGACAACCGGCTGGTGTTCGACGTGAATCTGCCCGTGCTGCAGCGGGCCGGGCTGAAGGTCAGCCCGCAGATGCTGCGGCTTGCGCGTGACGTTGTCGGAGGCCATCGATGAGCCGCTTCGGTCCCGCCCTCGACGCCCGCATCGCCGCGCTCCCGATCTGCCGCAAGCTGACGCTGATCGTGGCCATCGCGGTGGCGGTCGGACTCGCCTTCGTGTTCGTGATCGTCGGGGTTGGGCAGCTGCGCGAGAACTACACGGCGCGGGTCGCCAAGCTGCGCGCGGTGGCCGACGTGGTGGCCTTCAACGCCTCGGCGGTGCTCGACTTCCAGGATGCTGGCGGCGCCACCAACCTCTTCCGGGCCTTCGAGAGCGATCCCGACATCGTCGCGGCCCACCTCGTCCAGAAGGGCGGCAGCTTCAGCCACACCTACATGGCGAAGGGCTGGCAGGCGCCCCTGCCGCCGCCGACGACCCGCCTCGCCGACCATTTCGCCACCCACTTCGACTGGATCACCCTGTCGGTGATGGTGCCGATGTACAGCGGCGGCGAGCTGATCGGATCGCTGGCGGTGGTCAGCCGGCTCGACAACATGTGGGGAGCCGTCGCGCTGCAGTTCCTGCTTTTCGGCGTATCCTTGGCGCTGGCCTTCGTCCTGGCCACGGCGGTGGCGGTGCGCCTCCAGCGCTCCATGAGCGGCGCCATCACCGCCCTCACCGAGACTGCCCGGCAGGTATCCGAATCCCGCGACTTTGCCCTGCGCGCCGACCGCAGCACCGGCGACGAGATCGGCGAGCTGGCCGACGCCTTCAACACCATGCTCGGCGAGCTGGCCAACCGCGACCGGGAGCTCGCCGCCCACCGGGAGCGCCTCGAGGAGACCGTCCAGACCCGCACCGCCGAGCTGCGCCTCGCGAAGGACGCGGCCGAGAGCGCCAACCGGGCCAAGAGCCAGTTCCTGGCCAACATGAGCCACGAGATCCGCACCCCGATGAACGGCATCATCGGCATCGCCGAGCTGCTCGACGCCAGCACGCTGGATGCCCGTCAGCGGGAGCTCCTCGCCAACCAGCGTTCGTCGGCCACGACCCTGCTCCATCTGCTCAACGACATCCTCGACTTTTCGCGGATGGAAGCCGGCAGCCTGCAGCTCGAGGCCGTGCCCTTCAACCTGCGGGAGACCATCGAGCAGACCGCGGCGGTGTTTGCGCCGGCTGCCCGCAAGAAGGGGTTCGAGCTGTCCGTAGACATCGCCCCGGCGATGCCCGATCTGTTCCGCGGCGATCCGCACCGGATGCGCCAGATCCTCAACAACCTCATCAGCAACGCCATCAAGTTCACCGAGCGCGGCGAGGTGCGCATCCAGTGCGCGCTGGTCGCCGGGGAGCCGGCGCCCTGCGTGCGCCTGACGGTGCGTGACAGCGGCATCGGCATCGGCGCCGACGCCATCGGGCGGATCTTCGATCCCTTCCGCCAGGCCGACAACTCCACCAGCCGGCGCTACGGCGGCTCGGGCCTCGGGCTGGCGATCGTCCATGACCTGGTGGCGCTGATGGGCGGCCAGGTGAGCGTGCGCAGCGAAGTGGACGTCGGGTCCACCTTCGAGCTGGCGCTGCCTCTGCTGCCCATCGACCGGGTGCGGCGCCTGCCGGCCTGGGTGGGCGGGCTGCGCGGAACGCGGGTGACGGTGATCTGCGCCGATCTGGAGCGGGGCGCCCGCTGGGCCGGCGCGCTGGCCATGGGCGGCATCGACGCCAGCATCGTCAGTGCCTGCAGCACCGCCCTCGACGCCCTGGCGGCCGGGCGGGTGGACGCGGTGGTCGTCGAGGAGGCGCTGTGCCTCGCCATGGCCGCTGCCCATCCCGATTTTGTCGGGCCCGGCGTGCCGGTGCTCTTCGTGCGCAGCTTCGCCACCCCGGAGGACATGCGTCTGGCGGTGCCGGCATGGGTTGGCGCCGAGGTCCACGAGCCGGTCTCCGACATCGCCCTGTGGCGTGGCCTGGCCGGGCTGCTGGGGGTGGATACCGGCTTTGTCCGGGTGCGCCCCGATCTGGGCGGCCTGCCCGCCGGGCTGCGGGTGCTGATGGTCGAGGACAACCAGGTGAATCAGCTGGTGCTCAACGAGATGCTGCGCAACTGCGGCTGCGCGTGCACCCTCGCCGGCAACGGCGAGGAGGCCCTCGCGATCCTCGCCGGGCAACAGTTCGACGTGGTGCTGATGGACATGCAGATGCCGGTGATGGACGGCCTCACCGCGACCCGCGAGCTGCGCCGCCGCGAAGCTGCCGAGGGGCGTCCCCGCCAGCTGGTGATTGCCCTCACCGCCAACGCGCTCGCCGGCGACCGGGAGATGTGCATCGAGGCGGGCATGGACGACTACGTCGCCAAGCCGGTCACCTTCGACGCCCTGCGCGCCGCCTTCACCCGCTGCATGCCGGCGGGGCGGCTGGCGCAAGCCCAGGCCGGAGAAGTCGCCGCGCCGGTGGCGCCGGTCAACACCGCCGAGGCGGCGCTGCCGGTGTTCGATGTCGAGATCCTGCGGGCCACCCTCGGTGAAGGGGCGGCCGATGTGCTGCCGGCGGTGCTGTCGTCGTATCTCACCGAAGGCGGGCGGAATGTCGACACCCTGGCGGCCATCGGCGACGACTTCGACCGCCAGCTGGTCACCCGCCTCCTGCACAACCTGAAGAGCTCCAGCGCCGCCATCGGCGCCCAGGCCTTCTCGGCCCTGTGCCGGGTGGCCGAGCAGGCCGCGCGGGAGGACGACTGGGACGCAGTGCGCCGGCACATCCCCGAGCTGGTGGTGGCCTTCGAGCCGGTCCGGGCCGCGGTCGCCGCGCGACTGCAGGAAGAAGGGGAGGCCCACCATGAATGAAGTGCGCGTGCTGGTGGTGGACGACGAGCCGGTGACCCGCATCATCACCGACAAGGTGCTGCAGGCCCAGGGCTTCACGGTGCGCTCCGCCGAATCGGCCGAGGCAGCCTTTGCCCTGCTGGCCGATGATTTCCGCCCCGACCTGATCCTCCTCGACGTGGTGATGCCCGGCATGAGCGGCTACGAAGCCTGCCGCCGGCTGCGCGCCGATGCCCGCTACGAGCACCTGCCGATCGTGATGCTCACAGCCCTCGACGACCAGAAGTCCATCGACGAGGCCTATTTCAGCGGCGCCACCGACTTCATCACCAAACCCCTCAACATGCCGCTGCTGCCGCACCGGGTGCGCCACCTGCTGCGCTCGGCGATGACCTTCCAGCAGCTCATGACGAGCCGCGAGACCCTGCTCAACACCCAGAAGCTGGCCGGGCTGGGCGACTGGACGCTGGACAGCAGCGGGGCCTTGCTCGAGTGTTCGGAGCAGTTCCGGGCGCTGCTGGGCATCGGCCGGCCGCCGCGTCCGGCCAGCGCCCTGCTGGCCCGCGTCCATCCCGAGGACCGGGCGCGGGTCGAGGCGGCCCGGGCCGGGTTGCGGGGCGGCGCCGGCTACGAGATCGAATACCGGCTGGTGGGGCCCGACGGCGCCATCACCCATCTGCTGGAGGTCGGCTACCCCAATTCGCCCGACGCCCCGCCGGGCGCCCACGGCTACACCCAGGACATCACCAAGCGCGTCGAGGTGGAAGCCCAGGTGCGTCGGCTGGCGTGGTTCGATCCCCTCACCGGGCTGCGCAACCGCTCGCGGATGGTCGAGCTGATGGCCGACGAGATGGCCGGGCCCGACGGGGCGGCTGGCGTCCTCAACCTGTTCTTCGTCCATCTCACCGGCCTGCGCAAGTTTGCCCTGCTGTTTGGCCAGGCCCGCGCAGATGCGGTGCTGCGGGCCTTCGTGGAGCGGCTGCGGCGTTTTCTGGCCGCCGATGCCGCGGCCCTGGCCGGTCTGCCGGACGACGCCCTGGCGGGCGTCGGTCTGGGCCGCTACGACGAGGCCGACTTCATGCTGAGCCTGCCGGGCGACCATTCGCTGCCGGCGCTTGCGCGCTTCGCCGAAGCCTTGCTGGCGGCCATCGCCGCACCGCTGGAAGTGGCCGCCGACGATCCGGGTGAGGCCTTCAGCCTGGCCCCCGCCATCGGCGTCAGCCGCAGCCCGGCCGACGCCCGCGATGTCCATGGGCTGATCCACTGTGCCATGCGCAGCGCCATCCGCGGCGCCGTCGAGGGTGGCAGCCGGGTGGTGTTCTTCGATCCCGCCCACGAGGCCGAGCTGGCCGCCCGCCACCTGCTGGAGCGCCAGCTCCGCGTGGCCATCGACCACGGCGATCAGCTCGAACTGTATTTCCAGCCCAAGGTGGACGCACTCTCCGGGGCGCCGGTCGGGGCTGAGGTGCTGCTGCGCTGGCAGCATCCGGAGCGCGGCATGGTCAGCCCTGGCGAGTTCATCCCGCTGGCCGAACAGAGCGGCCTCATCCGGCCGATGACCGACTGGCTGCTGGCCCGGGCGGTAGAGCAGATCGCCGCCTGGCGGGCCGCGGGGCTCACGCCGGGGCGGGTCAGCATCAACATGTCGGCCCACAGTTTCTATGGCGGCGGAGTGGTGCGGCTGATCGACGAGGTGCTCGCGCGCACCGGCGTGCCGGCGTCCCAGCTGGTCGTCGAGATCACCGAAGGCACCCTGATGCACGACCACGTGGCCGCGCTACAGGTGCTCAACGCCCTGCGCGAGCGCCAGATCGGGATCTCCCTCGACGACTTCGGCACCGGCTATTCGTCCCTCGGCTACCTCCAGCGCTTCCCCATCGACGAGATCAAGGTCGATCGCTCCTTCGTCACCGACCTGGACACCAACCCCGGCAACCAGGCGCTGGTGAGCGCCATCGTCGGGCTCGGTCGGGCGCTGGGGCTGGCGGTGGTGGCCGAAGGGGTCGAGACCGACGCCCAGGCCGGTCACCTGCGCCGTCTTGGTTGCCACATCCTTCAAGGTTTTCTGTATGGCCGGCCGATGCCGGCGGCGGATTTCGCCACCTACATTGCCCGACCTTTCCGGAGCGCATCCGCATCATGATGCCCATACCCCGCCTTCGCCGCGCCCCGCCGCCCCGCCTGCGTGTGCTAGCGGCGCTGCTCGCCGCCACCCTGGCGCCGCTGCCTGCCCTGGCCAACGCCCGGCTGGACGGCATCGCCATGTCCCTCGAAGAGCTGGCCGAGGTGCGCATCCTCGCCACGCCCAAGTTTGCCGAGGACGCCGAACATTCCCCGTCTGCCATCACCATCGTCACCCGCGCCGACATCCGTACCTTCGGCTGGCGCACCCTGGCCGACGTGCTGCGCTCGCTGCAGGGCTTCACCGTCACCGACGACCACACGTATTCGTACGCCGGTGTGCGCGGCGTGTCGGCGCCCGGGGATTACCGCCAGCGCTTCCAGGTGCTCATCGACGGGATGAGCGTCAATGAGAACGTCTTTGCCAGCGTGCCGGTGGATTCGGCCTTTCCCCTCGATCTCGACCTCGTCGAGCGCATCGAGGTGATCCGCGGGCCCAGCGCCTCGGTGTACGGCGGCGACTCGATGTTCGGGGTGGTCAATCTGGTCACCCGCAGCGGCGACAGCCTGAACGGCAACGAGGCGGCCCTGTCGCTCGGTAGTGGCCTCGACCGTCGCGCCCGCCTGACCCGCGGCGGCGAGACCGATGGCGGCATCGGCTACCTGGTGTCGGCCAGCGGGTTCAACGCCCAGGGGCAGGGGATGGATTTTCCCGAGATGGGCGCGGCCGGTATCGACACCCGCGCCACCCGGCTGCGTGGCGAAACCGGCGGGCGGCTGTTCGCCCAGCTGCGCAGCAACGACTGGCGCGCCACGCTCACGCACTCCGAGCGGGACCGCATCGTGCCCACCGGCAGCTACACCACCGATTTCAACGACCCGGCGCACCGGGAGAAGGACGTCTTCACCCTCGCCGAACTCGGCGCCGTGCAGGCGCTGGACGGCGACACCACGGTGCACGAGCGGGTGTACTTCGGCCGCTACCGTTACCGGGGCGTGTTTCCCTACACCGAAGCGCCCGATTACGTCCTCAACCGGGACGACGTGGTGGGCGAGTGGTGGGGCATGGAGGGGCGGGTGGTCAGCCGGGCGCTGGCCGGCCAGCGCTGGACGGTCGGCGCCGAACTGCGCGAAAACCTGCGCCAGGATCAAAAGAATGCCGACGCGGGCTACGGTTGCTACGGCCTGTCGACAAGCCCGTGTCTCGACAGCCGCGAGCAAAGTCGCCTGTTCAACCTGTACGCCCAGAACGAGATCAACCTGGGCCCGGCCACCTTGCTGACCCTCGGCATGCGCTTCGACCAGCGCTTTGGCGGCAACCGTCACTGGAGCCCCCGCGTCGGGCTGGTCCACGAAACCGCCAACGCCGGCATCTTCAAGCTGCTGTACGCCAGCGCCTTCCGCGATCCGACGGTGTTCGAGCGCTTCTACACCACCCCGACCTACATCTACGGCAACCCCGTGCTCCGCGCCGAGCGCATGCAGTCGATCGAGGCAGCATGGGAGAAACGGATCGGCAACGGCCGGCTGACGGCTTCGGTCTATCTGTTCCGCCTGAAGGACCTGATCGCCCCGGACGTCGACACCGGCGTGGTGCGCAACAGCGGGCCGCTCACCGGCCAGGGGCTGGAGCTGGAGTACGAGCAGCGCTGGCTCGACCGCTACAGCCTGCGCACCGGCTACACCTTCCAGCAGCCCCGGGGCGATGGCGGCCGCCCGGAGAACGCAGCGCGCCACATGCTCAAGGCCAATCTGGGCGCCGAACTGGGCGGCGGCTTCATCGCCGGCCTCGAAGGCCAGTACGTCAGCACCCGGCTCACCGGTGACGGCGGGCGGCGTGTCCCCGACTACGCCATCGCCAACCTCAACCTGCGCTACGTGCCGGCCGGCCCGGCGTGGGAACTGGCGCTGGGCCTGTACAACCTGTTCGACATCCGCTTCAGCGAGCCCGCCGCCGGCGACACGACCGTCGCCGGTGCGCGCTGGACGATGCCGCAGCTGGGGCGGACTGCGATGCTCACCGCCAGGCTGGGTTTTTGATGCGGGCCGTGCAAATTCCGTCAATCGGATTGACCTTTCCGCCGATCTGAGCCGGCGGGGTTTTCAGCCCGGCGGGGCGTCGTACACTGGTGTGACAACAACTCACATCAGGAGACCCGCATGACCGCCCTGCCCGTCAGCCGCTACCCCATCCCCGATCTCGCCAGCCTGCCCGACGACGTGCGCGAGCGCATCCTCGGCGTGCAGGAGAAGGCCGGCTTTGTGCCCAACGTCTTCCTCACCCTGGCCCACCGGCCGGCCGAGTTCCGCGCCTTCTTCGCCTACCACGACGCGCTGATGGAGAAGGACGAGGGCCTCACCAAGGCCGAGCGCGAGATGATCGTCGTCGCCACCTCGGGCGCCAACCAGTGCCTGTACTGCGTGGTGGCCCACGGCGCGATCCTGCGCATCCGCGCCAAGAATCCCCGCGTCGCCGACCAGCTCGCCACCAACTACCGCAAGGCCGAGATCACCCCGCGCCAGCGCGCGATGCTGGATTTCGCCATGAAGCTGTCGGCGGATTCCGCGTCGGTGGGCGACGCCGACATCGACACCCTCAAGGCCCACGGCTTCGACGACGAGGCGATCTGGGACATCGGCGCGATCACCGCCTTCTTTGCCATGAGCAACCGCCTGGCCAACCTCACCTCGATGCGCCCCAACGACGAGTTCTATCTGATGGGGCGCCTGCCCAAGACGTGACGCTCAGGCGCCCACGGCCTCCGGCGCGGCGAGCAGGGCGTTGAAGGCCTCGTTCGTCAGCGGACGGCCGAGCAGGTAGCCCTGAAAGGCGTCGCAGCCGAGTTCCTGCAGGGCGCGCAGCTGGAACGCATCCTCGATGCCCTCGGCCGTGCACTGCAGCTTGAGGGCGCGAGCCAGCCCGATCACCGCCCGCAGCATCGCCATCGCCTGGCCGCCAGGCTGGAGCAGGGGCTGGATGAAGGCCCGGTCGATCTTCAGGCGGTCGAAGCCGAAGTGCTGCAGGTAGGACAGCGACGAGAAGCCGGTGCCGAAGTCATCCAGCGCCAGTTGCACGTCGAGCGCACGCAGGGCTTCGAGCACGCGGCGTGCGATGCGCCGGTCGGCGAGGGTCGATTCGGTGATCTCCAGCTCCAGCCGGCGGGCCGGTAGTCCGCTGTCGCTGAGCGCCTTGCGCACCGCATCGACCAGCCCCAGGTCGTTGAGCTGGCGTACCGACAGATTGACAGCCACCCGCAGGGGGCGATCCCAGCCCACTGCGTCGGCACAGGCCCGGCGCAGCACCCACAGCCCGATGGGCACGATGAGGCCGGACTCCTCGGCCAGCTCCAGGAAGTCGGATGGCGGCAGCAGGCCCAGGTGCGGGTGCCGCCAGCGCAGCAGCGCCTCGGCCGCCACCGGCGGGCCGCCGCCGGCCTCGAAGACGGGCTGGTAATGCACCTCCAGGGTGCCGCGGCGGATCGCCTCGGACAGCTCGTGGGTCCGCCGCAAGCGCGTCGACACCCGCGTGCCGATCTCCTCGTCGAACACGACCAGGGTGTTGCGACCTTTCATCTTGGCGGCGTAGAGGGCCATGTCGGCGCAGCGCAGCAGATCGGTGCGGTTGTGGGCGTGGGCCGGCGCGAAGGCCAGCCCGGCGCTGGTACGCACCTCCAGGCGCAGATCGCCGATCAGGAATGGGTGGCTCAGGTTTTCGAGGACGCGCCGGCTGTGGTCCGCCATCGCCATCGGGCCGCCAGCGCCCGCCAGCAGGATGGCGAACTCGTCGCCCCCCAGGCGGGCCAGGGCCAGCCGGGTGCTGCCGCCGGGCGGCTTCTCGAGGCGGCGGGCGACCGCCGCGAGGAGGCGGTCGCCAACCCCGTGGCCGTGGGCATCATTGACGGCCTTGAAGGCGTCCAGATCGAGCACCAGCAGGCCGACGGGCTGGGCCGGCCCGGCCGGGTGGAAGCAGGTGTCGAGGGCGTGGTTGAACGCATGGCGATTGGCCAGCCCGGTGAGGCTGTCCCGGGTGGCGAGCCGTTCGAGTTCCTGGCGGTGGATCTGGTCGGCGGTGACATCCACGCCCACCCCGCGCCAGCCGATCACCTCGCCGCGGCCGGATAGCAGCGGCTTGCCGCTGAGCGACCACCACTGGCTGCCCGCTGACGTCTGCAGCGGCAGGATCAGGTCGCGGAAGGCCCGGTGGCTGGCGAGCCGGCTGGCCAGCAGGCGGGTGGCGTTGGCGAGATCGGTCCGGCGGCTGGCGTTGGCGGTCTCCAGCGCGGCGATCAGCCCGACCCCCAGCAGCGACGCGTCGCTACGGCCGAGGGCTTCGGCGAGGCGTGTCGAGGCGTGGGTGAGCCGCCCGTGGGCGTCGCATGCCCAGAACCAGTCGCGGGAGGCGTCTTCGAAGTCGGTCAGCAGCAGGGCGACCATCTGGGTCTGGCGCTCGGCCTCGAACTCGGCCAGGCAGCGTTCGACGAACTCCCGGGACGTGGCGAGCATGTCGCGGGTGACCACGGCGGCGTAGAGCAGCACGGCCACCGCCGCGGCGAGGCTGGTCTCCCGGTCGATCTGCCAGAGGGTGATCAGGGCCGCCGTCACCAGGGTGCCGAGCCACACCATGCCGGCCGGGGGGAACCGGGCGTAGCTGAGGGCTTCGGCAAACAGCACGCCGGCACTGAGGATGCCCAGCTGCATGCGCAGCTCGTCGTTGCCGCGCAGGAACAGCCAGCTGGTCATCACGATGAACAGCAGCGCGGTGACCAGCGCCTGCAGACAGACCAGCTCCGGCGTGATCAGCCGGGGGCTGTCGAGGCCCCGGGCGAGGCGCGGCAGCCAGAACTTCGACAGGGGGTTCAGGGCCATCGCGGCCAGCCACGCCACTGCCAGATAGGGGTCGATCAGCGGCCCGGCCATCCACACGAAGAGCGTGGCGACCGCCAGCATGGCCAGATCGGTGACCCACAATGAGGTGCGGGCGCGGTCCAGCTGACGTTCGAGCAGCCGCGCCTCGTCAAGCCCGGCCGGCCTCCAGGCATCCCTGATGCCAGCCAGAAGTCCACTTGGGCGGATACGCACAGGTGGCAAGGGTCTGGTCGTCAATGTGATGCCTTCTGGCAATGTCAATGGATTATTTTAACAGATTGTGATGTTCCTGGCGGTCTGGTCGGGGTGCGCGTGGTGGGCGACACCTTGGGAAATCCTTCGCATAGATCAAGGATTTCGGTCGGGCGGAGGCATAGGATCGATCCCCTCGACAATGACCACGAGCCCAACATGGATGTTTCCCGCCGCCGCTTTCTGGGTGCACGTGTGCCCGGCCCGGCGCCGTTTCGTCCGCCGTGGAGTGTCGTGGAGGCCGCCTTCCTCGATCGTTGCACCCGCTGCGACGACTGCGTGAAGGCCTGCCCCACCGGGCTCCTGCAGCGGGGTGACGGGGGGTATCCGGAAGCCGACTTCTCGGCCGCGGCCTGCACTTTCTGTGGCGACTGCGCCAAGGCCTGTGCCAGCGGCGCCATTGGCCGCGACACCACGCAGCCGCCCTGGTCGTTCGGGGTCGTCATCGGCGAAGGCTGCCTGGCAGCCCAGAACGTCGAGTGCCGCATCTGCGGCGAAGCCTGCGATGCCGGCGCGATCCGTTTCCGTCCCCGTATCGGCGGCGTTCCGCTGCCCGATGTCGATCTCGCCGCATGCACTGGCTGCGGCGCCTGCATTGCGCCCTGCCCGGTGGTGGCGGTGACCCGCAAGGCCCTTCCTTCCGCCCTGGAGCAATCATGAACATCGTCAGTCTCGTCCTGCGCATCAAGCCGGAGACCCGGGCGGAGGCCGAAGCGGCCCTGACCGCCTTTCCCGGCGTCGAATGCCACGGCATGTCGGACGACGGCAAGCTCGTCGTCACCGTCGAAGACGCCGAAGGCGCCGCCATGTCCGACACCCTCATCGCCCTGCACCGCGTGCCGCAGGTGCTCGCCGCCACCCTGGCCTACGAGCACTGCGGCGTCGAGGACGGCGACAGCCCTGTTTCGAATCAACCGGAAGCCCTGAAATCCCCCTGCGAGGAGGCTCAATCATGACCATCAACCGACGCGACTTCATCAAGACCCAGGCGATCGCCACGGCCGCCGCCACGGCCGGCATTTCGCTGCCCGCCCTCGCAGCGAAGAAGGAGGACGCCCCGGCGCCCGCCGAGAACGCCACCGCCGTGCGCTGGGACAAGGCGGCCTGCCGCTTCTGCGGTACCGGCTGCTCGGTGCTGGTGGGCGTGCAGAACGGCCGTGTGGTGGCCACTCAGGGCGATCCGGATTCCCAGGTCAATCGCGGCCTGAACTGCATCAAGGGCTACTTCCTGTCCAAGATCATGTACGGCGAGGACCGCCTCACCCGCCCGCTGCTGCGCATGAAGGACGGCAAGTACAGCAAGGACGGCGAGTTCACCCCGATCACCTGGAACCAGGCCTTCGACATCATGGCCGAGAAGTGGAAGACCGCGCTGAAGGCCGAAGGCCCGGGCTCGATCGCCATGTTCGGCTCTGGCCAATGGACGATCTGGGAAGGCTATGCCGCCGCCAAGCTGATGAAGGCCGGCTTCCGCTCCAACAACCTCGACCCCAACGCGCGCCACTGCATGGCCTCGGCCGTGGCCGGCTTCATGCGCACCTTCGGCATCGACGAGCCGATGGGCTGCTACGACGACATCGAGCAGGCCGACGCCTTCGTGCTGTGGGGCAGCAACATGGCCGAGATGCATCCGATCCTGTGGACGCGCATCACCGACCGCCGCCTCACCAAGACCGACGTGCAGGTGCACGTGCTGTCCACCTTCGAGCATCGCAGCTTCGAGCTGGCCGACAACGGCATGATCTTCGTGCCCCAGACCGACCTGGCGATCCTCAACTACATCTGCAATCACATCATCCAGGCGGGCAAGGTCAACCAGGAGTTCGTCAAGAAGAACGTCAACTTCAAGATGGGCGAGACCGACATCGGCTTTGGCCTGCGCCCGGCCCACGCGCTGGAGAAGGACGCCAAGTTCAACGGCTACCCCGGCGCCGACGGCAAGCCCAAGAACAACCCGAACGACGCCAAGCCGGCCACGTTTGAAGACTTCAAGAAGTTCGTCTCGACCTACACCCTCGACTACACCGCCAAGCTCACCGGCGTGCCCAAGGATCGCCTGCAGAAGCTGGCCGAGCTGTACGCCGACCCGAAGAAGAAGGTCGTCAGCTTCTGGACGATGGGCTTCAACCAGCACACCCGCGGCACCTGGGTGAACAACATGATCTACAACGTCCACCTGCTGGTGGGCAAGATCTCCACCCCGGGTTCCGGCCCGTTCTCCCTCACCGGCCAGCCGTCGGCCTGCGGCACCGCCCGTGAAGTGGGCACCTTCGCCCACCGTCTGCCGGCCGACATGGTAGTGACCAACCCGGATCACCGCCACCACACCGAAGAGATCTGGCAGCTGCCCGAAGGCACCATCAACGAGAAGATCGGCTACCACGCCGTGGCCCAGAGCCGCGCCCTGAAGGACGGCAAGCTCAAGTGCTACTGGACGAGCACCACCAACAACATGCAGGCCGGCCCCAACGTCAACCAGGAGATCTACCCGGGCTGGCGCAACCCGGCGGCCTTCGTGGTGGTGTCGGATGTATACCCCACCGTCTCGGCCCTCGCCGCCGACCTGATCCTCCCGTCGGCGATGTGGACCGAGAAGGAAGGCGCCTTCGGCAACGCCGAGCGGCGCACCCAGTTCTGGCGCCAGCAGGTCAAGGCGCCGGGCGAGGCCAGGTCCGATCTGTGGCAGTACATGGAGTTCTCCAAGCGCTTCAAGGTCGAGGAAGTGTGGCCGGCCGAGCTCATCGCCAAGAAGCCGGAGCTGAAGGGCAAGACCCTCTACGACGTGCTGTACGCCAACAAGGTGGTGAACAAGTTCCCGAAGGCCGATCTCGCCAAGGCCAACGAGCACGCCATCAAGAACTACACCAACGACGAATCCGAAGCCTTCGGCTACTACGTGCAGAAGGGCCTGTTCGAGGAATACGCGCTCTTCGGCCGCGGCCACGGCCACGATCTGGCCTTCTTCGACGTCTATCACAAGGCCCGCGGCCTGCGCTGGCCGGTGGTCGATGGCAAGGAAACCCTGTGGCGCTTCCGCGAGGGTTACGACCCGTACGTCAAGGCCGGTGAGGGCGTGAAGTTCTATGGCCACAAGGACGGCAAGGCGGTCATCTTCGCGCTGCCCTACCAGGACCCGCCCGAGAAGCCCGATGCCGAGTTCGACCTGTGGCTGTGCACCGGCCGCGTGCTGGAGCACTGGCACACCGGCACCATGACCCGTCGCGTGCCCGAGCTGCACAAGGCGGTGCCCGAGGCGCAGGTCTTCATGCACCCGGATGACGCCAAGAAGCGCGGCCTCCAGCGTGGCATGCAGGTCAAGGTCCAGTCCCGGCGTGGCGAGATGATGGCCCGCATCGAGACCAAGGGCCGCAACAAGCCCCCGGTCGGCCTGATCTTCGTGCCCTTCTTCGACGAATCCAAGCTGGTGAACAAGCTCACGCTCGACGCCACCTGCCCGATCTCGAAGGAAACCGACTACAAGAAGTGCGCCGTCAAGGTAGTGCGCGCCTGATCTTCCAGGTGGCTGGCTGCAGGCTGGGCTGACGCCTGGCCTGTCGCCACCACCCGGATCAAAGCAGAACAATCATGGATACCGGCAAGAAACCCGCCCGCAAGCCCTCCGATGCCGCCTCACCGGCGTCGGCGGCCCGGCGCAAGTTCATCAACAGCGTGGCTGCCGCGGCTGGCGGCGGCTGTCTGCTGGCGCTCGGGGCGGGGCTGTATGCCAAGAGCGCGTCGGCCTTGCCGGCCCAGGCCCTGCGTCCGCCCGGCGCCTTGCCTGAATCCGACTTCCTTGCGGCCTGCGTGCGCTGCGGCCTGTGCGTGCGCGACTGCCCCTACGACACCCTCCACCTCGCCGATCTCGGCGATCCGGTCGTCGCCGGCACGCCCTACTTCACCGCCCGCCAGGTGCCCTGCGAGATGTGCGAGGACATCCCCTGCGTGAAGGCCTGCCCCACCGGCGCCCTCGACCGCAGCCTCACCGACATCAACAAGGCCCAGATGGGCCTCGCCGCCCTCGTGGACCACGAGAGCTGCCTCAACTTCCTGGGTCTGCGCTGCGACGTGTGCTACCGGGTGTGCCCGGTCATCGACAAGGCGATCACCCTCGAAACCCAGCACAACCCGCGCTCCGACCGCCACGCGATGCTGCTGCCGACGGTCCATTCCGACGCCTGCACCGGCTGCGGCAAGTGCGAGAAATCCTGCGTGCTGCCGGTCGCGGCGATCAAGGTCTTCCCGCGCCAGCTGGCCCAGGGCGCGCTGCCGGCCCACTACCGCAAGGGGTGGGAAGAAAAGGCCCGCCACGGCGGATCGCTGATCGGCGATCAGGTCGAGCTGCCCGTGCGCGGCTTCGAGGGCCCCACTGCCGGACGCGCCGCCACCGAAACCGTGGTCGCCCCGACTGGCCCGGCGCCGGCACCTGCCGCGCCGGCCGCGCCACCGCCGCCTGCGAAGGCCGCCGGCGGCATCAACTCCCACTGGAAGCCGTAGATCATGGCGACCACCACGATTTCTTCCGCCAGGCCGGCCGACGCCGCCTGCGCCCCGGCCCGCAGCCTGTGGCAGCGTCAGCGCTGGCTGATCCTCCGCCGCACCAGCCAGCTGCTGATCCTGTTGGCCTTCCTGGCCGGGCCGTGGTTCGGGGTGTGGATCGTCAAGGGCAACCTGTCCTCGTCCCTCACCCTTGGCGTGCTGCCCCTCACCGATCCGCTGCTGGTGCTGCAGACCCTCGTCACCGGCCATCTGCCGTATTCGTCGGCGTTGATCGGCGCGGCCATCGTGCTCGGCTTCTACCTGCTGGTGGGCGGGCGGATCTTCTGCAGCTGGGTGTGCCCGGTCAATGTGGTCACTGACGCCGCCGCCTGGAGCCGTCGCCGTCTCGGCATCAAGACCGGCCGGGTGCCCGACGCTGCGACCCGCTACTGGCTGCTGGGCGGTCTGCTCGTGGCCGCCGCCGTCACCGGCAGCCTGGCCTGGGAATGGGTCAATCCGGTGTCGCTGCTGCACCGGGGCCTGATCTTCGGCATGGGCGGCGGGCTGTTCGTGATCGCCGGCATCTTTCTGTACGACCTGCTGGTGGCCAGCCGCGGCTGGTGTGGTCACCTGTGCCCGATGGGCGCTTTCTACGGCCTGCTCGGCAGGAAGGCGCTGGTGCGCGTCTCCGCCAGCAAGCGCGCCGCCTGCGACGACTGCATGGACTGCTTCGCGGTGTGCCCCGAACCCCAGGTGATCCGCCCGGCCCTCAAGCAGGTCGGGCAGGAGAGCCCCCTGATCCTGGCCTCAGACTGCACCACCTGCGGCCGCTGCATCGATGTGTGCGACAAACAAGTTTTCAAAATGACCCATAGGTTCGATCAAAGGAGCGAGTGATGAACAAGCCGACCTTCCATTCCGCCCGCCTGCGGGCAGCCGCCCTGGCCGTGTGCCTTGCCCAGACTTTCCTTGCTCCTGTCGCTGCTGTTGCCGCTGGCGAGCCGGCCATCAAGCTCATGACCCTGCGCGGTGCCGAAATCAACGCCAGCGACCCAGAAGGCGACGGCACCCGTTACGGCCGCGATTCCGCCCCGTTGCCCCGGGATTTCGTCCAGCAGCCGCCGCTGATCCCCCACACCATCAAGGGCTACACGGTCACCAAGAATTTCAACAAGTGCCTCGACTGTCACGCCTGGGCCCGTGCCAAGGAAACCGGCGCCACCAAGATCTCGGTGACCCACTTCAAGGATCGCGAAGGCCAGGAGCTGTCCAGCGTGTCGCCGCGCCGCTACTTCTGCAACCAGTGCCACGTGCCCCAGAGCGACGCCAAGCCGCTGGTGGGCAACACCTTCAAGCCCGGCACCGGGATGCGTTGACGGATAGACAAGGGAGTTCGGACAAATGGATACCAACAACAAGGGCCTGATCGGGCGCATCCGATCCCTCGGCTGGGGGTTTGCGGCGATGCTGTTCATCGCCGGCATCGTGTTCTGGGGCGGCTTCAACACCGCCATGGAATGGACCAACCGGGAAGCCTTCTGCATCTCGTGCCACGAGATGAAGGACAACGTCTATCAGGAGTACCGCTCCACCATCCACGCCTCCAACCGCTCCGGCGTGCGGGCCACCTGCCCGGACTGCCACGTGCCGAAGGAGTGGGGCCCGAAGATCATCCGCAAGATCCAGGCTTCCAACGAAGTCCTGCACAAGGTTCTGGGTTCGATCGACACGCCCGAGAAGTTCAACGCCAAGCGGCTGGAGCTGGCCAAGCATGAATGGGAGCGGATGAAGAAGACCGACTCCCGCGAGTGCCGCAACTGCCACAACTTCGACAGCTTCGACTACGCCGAGCAGGGCCGCCGTTCGTCCAAGATGCACCAGACCGGCCTGAACGAAGGCAAGACCTGCATCGACTGCCACAAGGGCATCGCCCACACGCTGCCGGAAGTCGAACAGGCCATTGGCGCGCCGAAGGAAGGCGCGACGCCGGAGGAATTCCATCCGCCCACGCCCAAGCCTGAAGAGGCCAAGCCTGAGGCCGACAAGGCCGCGAAGGGCTGATCCGCCGACATGGAGCACCCCGGGTCGCAAGGCTCGGGCAAGGGGGGAGGCGGGCCGCGTCATGCGGCCCGTTTTCCGTCTGGAGAAAGGCCTACTGCCGCCAGGGTGAAGCGACTGGAGTAAGATTCGGGTAACCCCTGCCGCCGGATGTCCCGGCTGGCATTTTCTCTCCCGAACTCCGGAGTCGGACTCTCTTGGTTCCCATGCGGAATGATGACGAATCCCAGGCCTGCCTGCTGAGCGCGATCCTCGAAGGCTCGGAGGACGGCGTGCTGGCGGTAGATCGGGATAATCGCCTCGTCGCCGTCAACGAGCGTTTCTTCTCGGTGTGGGGCGTGCCCCGTCCGCCCGGACCGCTGGCCGCGCTGTTCCGGAGCCCCTTCGATCCGATCTACGACGCGGTGTTGTCGCGGGTTGTTGCGCCCGCGCACTTCCAGGAATGGGGGCTCCATGTGCTTCCGCTCATGGAGCAGGTGGATTCCGGCGATGTGCCCCTCAAGGATGGCCGCACGCTCCGGGGGCATGCCATTCCCTGGCGGGCAGGCAACGGCGAGCTGCTGGGCCGGATCTGGTATTTTCGGGATGTCACCGAGATGGTCCGCTCGATCCAGACCATCGAAGCGAGCGAGCGGCGCTACCGCACGGCCTTCCAGACGACCCTCGATGCGATCGCCATCACGACCCTGGCGGGCGGCGTTTACGTCGACGTGAACCAGGCTTTCCTGGACATCACGCAATACAGCCGCGACGAGCTCATCGGCCGCAGCTCCCTGGAGCTTGGCATCTGGGCCGACACCAACGACCGCGTGTCCTTTGCCGAGAAGGTGCGCCGGGAGCAGGCGCGGGTCAGGCTGGAGGCCCGTTTCCGCAAGAAGAACGGGGAGATCTTCTGGGGCATGTTCTCGGTGTCGCCGATGGAGTTCAACGGCGAGCCCTGCCTGCTGTCGATCACCCGCGACATCACCGAAAGCAAGGCCGCCCAGGACGAGCTGGCCCGCCATCGGGACAGCCTGGAGCTGCTCGTCGCCGAGCGGACCGCCGAGCTGTCCCGGGCCAAGGAGGCCGCCGAGGCCGCCAGCGTGGCCAAGAGTGCCTTCCTGGCCAACATGAGTCATGAGATCCGCACGCCCCTCAACGCCATCACCGGCATGGCCTACCTCATCCGCCGCGGCGGGCTCACGCCCGAGCAGGCGGCCCAGCTCGACAAGCTGGTGGGGGCGGGCGAGCACCTCCTCAAGATCATCAATGGCGTCCTCGAGCTCTCGAAGATCGAGGCCGGCAAGATCGTCGTGTCCGAAGCGCCGCTGCGGGTCGAGAGCGTTCTGCAGAACGTCGTCTCGATGCTTCATGTCCGCGCCGTCGAAAAGCGCCTGCGGCTCGCCACCGAGTGCGATCCGCTGCCCGCCGATCTGCTGGGCGACGCCACGCTGTTGCAGCAGGCGCTGCTCAATTACGCGGCCAACGCGGTGAAGTTCACCGAAGGCGGCAGCGTGATCCTGAGGGTGAAGCTGCTGGAGGAAACCCCCGACGCTGCCCTGCTGCGTTTCGAGGTCGAGGATTCCGGCATCGGCATCGACCCGGAGGTGCTGTCCCGACTCTTCCGCGCCTTCGAGCAGGCCGACAACACCATGACCCGCAAGCACGGGGGGACGGGCCTGGGGCTGGCGATCACCCGCGAACTGGCGGAGCGGATGGGCGGGGCTGCGGGCGCATCCAGCTGTCCGGGGGTGGGCAGCACGTTCTGGTTCACCGCGCGGCTTGGGCGTGGTCAGCGTGCCGGTCTGCCTGCGGTGCACTTCGACGCCGACGCCGACGCCGAGGCCACCCTCATGGAGTCCTTTGCCGGACGGAGGATCCTCCTCGCGGACGACGAGCCCATCAACCGTGAGATCGCCGAACTGATGCTGGTCGGCGCCGGCCTGCAGGTCGACACCGCCGAGGACGGCGCCGAGGCGGTGCGGCGCGTGGCGCAGGACGCCGGCTACGACCTGATCCTGATGGACATGCAGATGCCCAACATGGACGGCCTGGAGGCCACGCGGCAGATCCGCGAACTGCTCCAGGGCCGGAACATCCCCATCGTCGCCATGACCGCCAATGCCTTCGCCGAAGACCGGGCGCGGTGCCTGGCTGCCGGCATGGACGACTTCATCGCCAAGCCGATCGATCCTGACCGGGTCTTCTCGACCGTCCTCTGCTGGCTGCGGCAACGGGCTTCCGAGCTCGGCTGAACGGCCGAATCAGCCTTAATCCGTTCCTTTGTCATTCCCGCGGCTGCCGCCAGAACGCAGTCGCGGCGCGTGTTCCCGCCTGCTCGCGGGCGTCCGGTGCTGCCACTGCCCGGCCCGCTTGACCGCCATCAAGGACTCGTCCCCCCTCCAGCCCGCACCATCCCGGCCAAGCTGCGTCGTGCAGCGATGCCATCCAGGGAGGTTCCATGAGCGGGACATTCACAAAATCAATGGCGCGAAACATCTTCTTCGGGGGCACTGTTTTCTTTGCGCTCCTGTTCATCGCGCTGACCTTCGATTCGATGCAGACCCTTCCCAAGCGGGACAACCGGGCCAACCTGACGCCGGCTGTCGCGGCGGGCAAGAAGGTGTGGGAGGTCAATAACTGCATCGGTTGCCACACCCTGCTGGGTGAGGGCGCGTATTTCGCTCCCGAGCTGGGCAACGTCTACAAGCGTCGCGGCCCCGAGTTCATCAAGGCCTGGATCCAGTCCCAGCCCACGGGTGCCCCGGGTCGTCGCCAGATGCCCAACTTCCACCTGACCGACCAGCAGCTGAACGATCTCGTCGAGTTCCTGAAGTACACGTCCGAGATCAACACTGCCAACTGGCCGCCCAACATCGAAGGCTGATTGCCGATCTGAAAGGGAGCTATCAACCATGCAATATTCCTCACAGTCGGTCGCGAAGCCATACTTCATCGCGGCCATCGGGCTGTTCCTTGGTCAGATCCTGTTCGGCCTCATCATGGGCCTGCAGTATGTGATCGGCGACTTCCTGTTCCCCGCCATCCCGTTCAACGTGGCCCGGATGGTCCACACCAACCTGCTGATCGTCTGGCTGCTCTTCGGCTTCATGGGCGCGGCCTACTACATGATCCCGGAAGAGGCCGAGACCGAGCTGTACTCGCCAAAACTGGCGCTGCTCATGTTCTGGGTCTTCCTCGTCGCCGGTGCGGCGACCATCCTCGGTTATCTGCTCGTGCCCTACGCCACCCTGGCGAAGTTCACCGGCAATGACATCCTCGAGACGATGGGCCGGGAGTTCCTCGAGCAGCCGCTGCTGACCAAGATCGGCATCGTGGTCGTCGCGCTGGTGTTCCTGTTCAACCTGACCATGACCATGCTCAAGGGCCGCAAGACCTCCATCGGCATCGTGCTGATGATGGGCCTGTGGGGCCTGGCGGTGATGTTCCTGTTCTCGTTCTACAACCCGCACAACCTGGTGCTGGACAAGTACTTCTGGTGGTGGGTCGTGCACCTCTGGGTCGAAGGCGTCTGGGAGCTCATCCTCGGTGCACTGCTGGCCTTCGTGCTGGTCAAGGTGACCGGTGTCGACCGCGAAGTGATCGAGAAGTGGCTGTACGTCATCATCACCCTGACCCTCGTCACCGGCATCATCGGTACCGGCCACCACTACTTCTGGATCGGTACGCCGGAATACTGGCAGTGGTGGGGTTCCGTGTTCTCTGCCCTCGAGCCGATCCCGTTCTTCGCGATGACCGTGTTCGCCTTCAACATGGTGAACCGCCGCCGCCGCGAACACCCGAACAAGGCCGCCACCCTGTGGGCCCTCGGTACCGGCGTGATGTCCTTCCTGGGCGCTGGCGTGTGGGGCTTCCTGCACACCCTTGCTCCGGTGAACTACTACACCCATGGCACGCAGATCACCGCGGCTCACGGTCACATGGCCTTCTACGGCGCCTACGCCATGGTTGTCATCACCATCATCAGCTACGCCATGCCGATCCTGCGGGGCCGCGCTGCCAACAGCGAAAAGGCGCAGGTGATGGAGATGTGGTCGTTCTGGCTGATGACCGTCGCGATGGTGTTCATCACCCTGTTCCTGACCGCCGCGGGCATCCTGCAGGTCTGGCTGCAGCGCTACAGCGCCACGCCGATCCCGTTCATGGCCGCGCAGGACCAGCTGGCGATCTTCTACTGGCTGCGTGAAGGCACTGGCGTGATGTTCCTGGTGGGCCTGCTGGTCTACATCGCCAGCTTCTTCGTGGGCGGCGAGACCAAGAGCCGCGCAGCCTAAGCTGTTTCAGGTGGTAAGTTGGTACGACGAGCCCGGCGCAAGCCGGGCTTTTCGTTTCTGGTCGAGCAGTGGGGTGCGCGCGATGCCCATTTCGGGGGCGGTTTCCGGCATGACATGGTGCAGGCAGCGTCACGCCGGGTGGCAAAGTGCTTTTATGCACCACTGCAGTGCTTCAGCCATCCGGGATGCTTCGTCATGGGGCGTTTCCGTGCCGTGCAAGCCCGGATTCCCGTGGTTTCGGGGCGGCACGGCATTTGCTGTGGGTTTGTTAAAAACCTACATCAGAGAGAGCAGTCATGGAATCGGATTCCGTCATTCTCGGCCTGCTCGGCCGCATTCATGTACTCATGCGCCGGGTGACCAACCGCATCACCGATGTGGAGTACATGCGTAGCAACAAGGAATACGCCCGGGAGATCGTGCGGCTCGCCGGTGAAACCGGCCATGCCGAACTCATCGAGCTGTGCGACCGCCTGCGGGCGGCCATGGAGCTCGATCCGCCCCCGGAAAGCGACACCCCGGCTCGCGCCAGTCTGCTGGAGCGGCTGCGCGCTGGCCGGCCGGCGGCAACCCATCCGGTGGATCGCTACGTGGGTACCCTGCGCTAGTCAGTCACGCCGGCCCGACCGCCCGGGCCTGTTCGTCGGCGTCGAGCGGTTCCATCCAGCGAAGCTGCCGGTCGAGCACATCGACGGTGGCTTCCGACGCGTCGCCGTGGCGCGCCAGCAGGCGGCGGCGGAGTTCGCCAGCAGGTGCCGAGCAGGCCAGGATGCCCATCGGGGCGCCGTGGGCGCTGGCAAGGGCGAGGAAGCGCGTCCGCTCGTCGCGCCGCAGGAAGGCTGCATCCACCACCACCGACCAGCCGGCGGACAGCAGCAGTCCGGCGGTGTCGTGGAGCATGGCGTAGGTGCGCAGGGTGCTGTCCGGGGTGTAGATGCCGCCGGGCACTGCGCGGCTGTCGTCCAGGGGGCCGAGGCCGAACAGCCGCTTGCGCTCCACGTCCGAGCGCAGGCGCAGGGTGGTGGCGCTTGTATCGGCGAGGAGCAGATCGGCGCTGGCGGTGGTCTTGCCCGAGCCGGACACCCCGAAGGTGATGGTGAGCCGCGGGGGCGGCGGGGATGCGATCTCGCCGGCGAGGCGCAGGTAGGCGTCCACGCCCTCGCGCTCGCCGCCCAGCCCGGCTACCTTGGCGCGCACCATCGCCCGATACACCGCATAGAAGCGCAGCACCTTCATGGCCTCGAAATCGCCCGAGACGGTCAGCCACTCGTTGAGCAGCCAGGTGGCCAGATCGGGGCGCCGGTGATCGAGGAGGTCGATGTAGGTGAAGGCGATCTCCGAGGCCACGTCGATCCAGCGCAGGCTGTCGTTGAATTCGATGCAGTCGAAGGGCGTGATCCGGTCGTCCAGCAGCACCAGATTGCCCAGGTGCAGGTCGCCGTGGCATTCACGCACCCGTCCGGCCGCCTTGCGGGCGGCGAGGGTGGGGCGGATGCGCGCGTACTCGTCGCGGGTCCAGGCTTCGAGGGCGGCGAGGCGGTCGGCGTGCGCTGGCGCCAGGGTGACGAGCTCGGTGAAGTTCTCGATGGCCTGGGCGAACACCTGGGCTGGCTCACCGAAGGGGCTCTCAGGGCCGGCCACCGCGGTGCGGGTGTGAAAGCGGTGCAGGGTGGTCGCCAGGGCCGACAGCTGGTCGAGCCGCAGGTGGCCGTGGGCGCACACGTGGTCGAGGCGCTGGGCTTCGGGGAAGCGGCGCATCCGCACGGCCCATTCCTCGCCGTCGTCGCTGTGGCCGATGGCCTCCGTGCCCAGGTATAGATCCGGCGCGAACTGCCGGTTGAGACGCAGCTCCGCCTCGCAGCAGCAGCGCCGGCGCGCGGCGTTGCCGTAATCGAGAAAGGGCAGGCTGATCGGTTTCTTGATCTTCCAGGCCAGCGCGCCGGCCAGCAGCAGCCACGAGATGTGGGTCTCGATCACTGTCGCGTCGTGGCGCGCCCGGAAGTCTTCCAGCCAGGGGGGCAAGGGGGCAGTCATGAGCGGATTATCGTACCGTCAAGCCGATGTTGTTCAGCCGGCCGCCCGGCCCGGGGCGGCCGGTGCAGCCCCGCGGGTGAATACGGCGCCCGCGTCGTCGCTCGGCAGCAGCGGCGCATCGGCCGGCGCGACGTGGGCGAGATAGCCGAGGCTGCCCAGGTATGCGGCCAGCGCCAGCAGGAAGGCCGGTACGCTGGTGCGTCGGTGCGGGCCCCATTCGTTGGCATCCGCGCGGCCGGGCCAGAAGGCCAGCTTGAAGGTGAAATACAGCCCGAGCACAGGCACCAGCTGGGCCAGCCACACCCATCCACGCCAGTCCAGATCGTGGCTGCGGCGGATGAGGGCGCGGATCTTGAAGAACCCGCCGGCGAATCCGGCCAGCAGGCACAGGGGCATGGAGCCGAGCGTGAAGAGCGCGATGAGGCCCAGGTTGATGGCGGTCAGACCCACGAGGAAGCTCTGGAACATCAGGCCGCGACCGAAGCGCCCGTTGAGTCCGACGCCGAGGAATTCGCTGGCAACCGGCACCGTCTTGTCCATCGCGCCCTGGGGCTGGGCGGCGTTGGCGCTCTTGGCCGCCTGGGCGGCCAGAAACCCCGGCATGTTGATCGAGCACGCCCGGCACACGGTGCGCAGCGACTGGGTCTCGCCACAGGCCGGGCAGACCACCTGGGGCAGGCCCGAGGCGCTGCTGCGGGTGGTGTCATCGCGGGCGGCGCTGAGGCGCTTGTCCAGCATGTCGGGCGGCAGGGGCGGGTCGATGGCCACCTTCAGGCCGATCCCCTTCAGTCGCAGCTCGTAGCGCTGGGCCTCGACGGCGGAGAGGCCCTTGCGCAGACGCACGCGCTGGCCCGAGAACACCTGATGGATGGTCTGGTGGGAACATCCGAGCAGGGTCTGGAGCTGTATGCGGGCGACGCTGCGGTCGTAGCCCGGCAGGGTTTCGCCAAAGAAGACGATGTTATGGACGGGTTCCAAGGTGCTTTCCCGATGGCGTGTCGGGCGGGATTCTACGGCCCCACCGGCTGTCGGGCAATGACGGGCAGATGAACGGGCGGCGGGCGGGCGCTTTCGCCGGCTGGCCGCCGGTGATATGTTCGCGCCCTTTTCCGCCGGAGCCGCCGATGAACGCCGCCGCCGACCCCTTTGATTTCCGGCCCGCCACCCTGGCCGAGGCCGAAGCGCAGATCGCTGCCATCCGCGAGCGTCTTGCCGGGCGTGGGCTGGCCCACCGCAACCCGCCCCCGCCGCCCACCGCCTGCTGCGGCCGAGGCTGCAACGGCTGCGTGTGGGAAGGCTTCTACGCGGCCCTCGGATGGTGGCGCGACGACGCCCGCGCACTGCTGGCGGATACGCCAAAACCCTTGTAAAATCCGCCGCTTGCCGAGGAGCGTTGCGACCTGCTGATGAAGCCATCCAGCAGGCCAGGCTCGGCAACCGATCAACGGCGCTCACAAACCTTGCCAGGTTTGTTGCGCCGTTTTTCTTTGCGCGCCCCGGCCGATTTTTTTAGGAACCGCCATGCAGCCCGACCGTACCGCCGAACTCCACAATCAACTGACCCACCGCATCCTGATCCTCGACGGGGCGATGGGCACGATGATCCAGCAGCACAAGCTGGGTGAAGCCGACTACCGGGGGGCGCGTTTCGCCGAACACGGCAAGGATCTCAAGGGCAACAACGACCTGCTGGTGCTCACCCGGCCAGACGTGGTCGGCGGCATCCACCGGGCCTACCTGGAGGCCGGCGCCGACATCATCGAGACCTGCACCTTCAACGCCACCCGCGTGTCGCAGGCCGAATACGGCCTCGCCGACGTGGCCTACGAGCTCAACGTGGAAGGTGCCCGCCTCGTGCGCGCGCTGTGCGACGAATTCACCGCCGCCAACCCGGCCAAGCCGCGCTATTGCGCCGGCGTGCTCGGCCCCACGTCGCGCACCCTGTCGATCTCTCCGGACGTGAACGATCCGGGCTACCGCAACATCAGCTTCGATGCGCTGGTGGACGACTACTACGATTCGGCCAAAGGCCTGCTCGAAGGCGGCGCCGACATCCTGCTGATCGAAACCATCTTCGACACCCTCAACGCCAAGGCCGCGGTGTTCGCGGTCGAGAAGCTGTTTGCGGATCTGGGCAAGCGCGTGCCGGTGATGATCTCCGGCACCATCACCGACGCCTCCGGCCGCACCCTGTCGGGCCAGACCGCCGAGGCTTTCTGGAACTCCCTCTCCCACGCCCAGCCGATCAGCTTCGGTCTCAACTGCGCGCTGGGCGCCAAGGAGCTGCGCCAGTACGTGGAGGAGCTCTCCAACGTCTGCAACACCTTCGTCTCGGCCCATCCCAACGCCGGCCTGCCCAACCCCCTGTCGCCCACCGGCTACGACGAGACGCCCGAGCAGCTGGCGAGCGAGATCGTCGAATGGGCGCGCTCCGGGCTCGTGAACATCGTTGGCGGTTGCTGCGGCACCTCGCCGGCGCACATCAAGGCGATCGCCGATGCGGTCAGTCTCGTCACCCCGCGCACGGTGCCGGATATTGAAAAGAAGCTGCGCCTGTCGGGCCTGGAGCCCTTCAACGTGGGTGCCGACTCGCTGTTCGTGAACGTGGGCGAGCGTACCAACGTCACTGGCTCCCGCGCGTTTGCGCGGATGATCCTCGAAGGCCGCTTCGACGACGCCCTGGCGGTGGCCCGTCAGCAGGTGGAAAACGGCGCCCAGGTCATCGACATCAACATGGACGAGGCGATGCTCGACTCCCTCGCGGCGATGGAGAAGTTCCTCAAGCTCATCGCCTCCGAGCCGGACATCTCCCGCGTGCCCATCATGCTCGATTCGTCCAAGTGGAGCGTGATCGAGGCCGGCCTCAAGTGCATCCAGGGCAAGGGCGTGGTCAACTCCATCTCGATGAAGGAAGGCGAGGCCGAGTTCCTGCGCCAGGCGCGCCTGTGCCGCCAGTACGGCGCCGCGGTGATCGTGATGGCCTTCGACGAGAAGGGCCAGGCCGACACCTTCGCCCGCAAGACCGAGATCTGCGCCAAGGCCTACGAGCTGCTCACCGGCATCGGCTTCCCGCCCGAAGACATCATCTTCGACCCGAACATCTTCGCCATCGCCACCGGCATCGAAGAGCACGACAACTACGCCGTGGACTTCATCAACGCCGTGGCGTGGATCAAGGCCAACCTGCCTTACGCCAAGATCAGCGGCGGCGTCTCCAACGTGAGCTTCAGCTTCCGCGGCAACGACCCCGTGCGCGAGGCGATCCACACCGTGTTCCTGTACCACGCCATCAAGGCCGGCATGAGCATGGGCATCGTCAATGCCGGCATGCTCGGCGTCTACGACGACCTGGAGCCCGAGCTGCGCGCCAAGGTCGAGGACGTGGTGCTCAACCGCCACCCCGGCGCCGGCGAGGCGCTGGTGGAGTTTGCGCAAACGGTGAAGGAAGGCAAGGCCAAGGATTCCGGGCCGGATCTGTCCTGGCGCGAGCAGCCGGTCGAGGCGCGCCTGAGCCACGCGCTGGTCAAGGGCATCACCGATTTCGTGGTGGCCGACACCGAGGAAGTGCGCGCCAAGCTCGAAGCCGAAGGCAAGCCGCCGCTCTCCGTGATCGAAGGCCCGCTGATGGCCGGGATGAACGTGGTGGGCGACCTCTTTGGCGCTGGCAAGATGTTCCTGCCCCAGGTGGTCAAGTCGGCCCGGGTGATGAAGCAGGCCGTGGCCCACCTCATCCCCTACATCGAAGCCGAGAAGCTGCGCACCGGCGCCACCAGCAAGGGCAAGATCGTCATCGCCACCGTGAAGGGCGACGTCCACGACATCGGCAAGAACATCGTCGGCGTGGTGCTCGGCTGCAACGGCTACGACGTGGTGGACCTGGGCGTGATGGTGTCCTGCGACAAGATCCTCCACGCGGCCCGCGAGCACGGCGCCCAGGCCATCGGCCTGTCCGGCCTCATCACGCCGTCGCTCGAAGAGATGAGCCACGTGGCCACCGAGATGCAGCGCCAGGGCTTTGCCGATGGCCAGTCGATTCCGCTGCTGATCGGCGGCGCCACCACCAGCCGCGCCCACACGGCCATCAAGATCGCTCCCCACTACAGCGGGCCGGTGATCTACGTGCCCGATGCGTCCCGCGCGGTGGGCGTGGTCACCAGCCTGCTCTCCGAAGGCCAGCGTGACGGCTACGCCGCCGAGGTGGCCGCCGACTACGAGAAGATCCGCGCCCAGCACGCCGGCAAGAAGGGCGTCGCGATGGTCAAGCTCGACGCCGCCCGCGCCAACGCCTTCCGGTGGAACCTCGACCCGGCCTACAAGCCGGTCAAGCCCGCCCAGCTGGGTGTGCACGCCTTCGACATCGACCTCGCCGAGCTCGTCGATTTCATCGACTGGGGCCCGTTCTTCCAGACCTGGGATCTGGCCGGCAGCTACCCGAAGATCCTCGACGACGAGATTGTCGGCGAGACCGCCCGCGAGCTCAAATCCGACGCCGAGGTGATGCTCGCCCGGATGGTCGCCGAGCAGGACACCAACCCGTGGATCAAGGCCCGCGGCGTGATCGGCCTGTTCCCCGCCAACGCGGTGGGTGACGACATCGAGATCTACGCCGACGAATCCCGCAGCAACGTGCTGATGACCTGGCGCGGCCTGCGCCAGCAGCACGAACGCCCGGCCGGCAAGCCCAACTACTGCCTGGCGGATTTCGTCGCGGGCAAGGAATCTGGCGTGGCCGACTACGTGGGCGCCTTCGCGGTAACGGCCGGCCTCGGCATCGAGGGCCGCCTCGCTGCCTATGAGCGCACCCACGACGACTACCACGCGATCATGCTCAAGGCGCTCGCCGACCGCTTCGCCGAAGCCGCCGCCGAATGGCTGCACACCCGCGTGCGCAAGGAGTTCTGGGGCTATTCGGCGGCCGAGACCTTCAGCACCGAAGAGCTCATCAAGGAAGCCTACCAGGGCATCCGCCCGGCTCCCGGCTACCCGGCCTGCCCCGATCACACCGTCAAGGGCGACCTCTTCAAGCTGCTCGATGTGCCCGCCAACACCGGCATGGGCCTCACCGAGAGCTTCGCGATGACCCCGGCGGCAGCCGTCTCCGGCTTCTACTTCGCCCACCCGGATAGTCACTATTTTGCGGTCAGCAAGATCGGGCGGGATCAGCTGGAGGATTGGGCGAAGCGCACCGGCATGACGGTGGCCGAAGCGGAAAGGTGGCTGGCGCCGCTGCTGTAAGCGATCGAGCAGGATCCGGGGGATTCGACCATGAGCACGGATACGTCGTACTACGTCTATGCCCTGAAAGACCCCCGGCAGTCGCCGGCCCTGCCGTTCTACATCGGCAAGGGCACCGGCACGCGCGCCCACGACCATCTGGTCAATCCTGACGACTCGCTCAAGGGCCAGCGGATCAAGGAGATCGAAGCCGCGGGGGCCAAGGTGCTGGTCGTCCGGCTCGTGGATACGCTGACCGAGGCGCAGGCGCTCAAGATCGAAGCCGAACTGATCGCGGCCTTCGGGACGATCGAAACCGGCGGCTCGCTGACAAACGCCGTCATGCCGTCGGGGCTTGCCCGAAAAGCCCGTGCGACGGTGGTCGTCCCCACGGGCGTCCGCGAGAAGGCCCAGGTCGGGCTGGCGCTGCTGAAGGATGCGGTGCTCGAGCTGGCGAAGGCCAACCCCCAGGGGATTTCCAACTCAGACGCCGCCAGCTTGCTGGGTTTGCGCAGCGACTATGGCGGCGGTTCGAAGGACTACCTCTCGTACAGTGTGATCGGACTGCTGATGCGCGACGGCAAGCTCGCGCGCACGCAAACGGGTCGCAAGCACATAGCGAAAGTGGATTGAGTGGGTTTTCCACCTCTGCGCTGATCGCCGCTGTATTTGATCGTCGTAAATAACATCGGGTATGATGAATGGCTTAATTCATTGCTGGTGTTATTTATATATGTTTTGCTTGCGTAACTTGCTGGTTTTTCTGGCTGCCAGCCTGATTTCGGTTGTCGCTCTTGCTGATCCGCTGTCTCAAACCAAGCACCAGCGGATCATGGGGCTGGCGGCCGAGCAAGGTCAGAACTCGGTGACGGTGGTCAGCATTGAGGAGGCCAATAATGCGCTCGCCACGATGCTGATGGTTGGCGCCCTCAATTCCGGCGTTCCCTCGGGGAATTCCGGTGTCGTGCGGCAGTTCTTTGAGGGCAAATTTAAGGTGAAGGTCTTGGGGGTTGTCGGCGACGATGACGCCCTGACTGCAGCAACAGTTGCCCGGGCGTTGGAGGACGTCAAGGGTAAGGCTGTGTCCGACGTGTCTTTGCTCGTGGTGCTGGACGATGAGGCGCAGCGCAGTCGTCTTGCAGACCTGGCTGCAGCCGCAGGCGTTCGACTCGTGCTCGCGCCGCTGCAGCGTTAGTGCTCGCGATGCCGCCTGCCGTCACCGCCCAAACGTCGCCCGCACCACTTCCAGCAGCGCGTCGGCCACGTCGGCGTCGTCGGTGAGGCTTTCCACCAGCGCCGAGCGGCAGGCTTCGATGGGGTCGAGGCCGACCTTCACCAGCTTGGCGGCGTAGACCAGCAGGCGGGTGGACACGACTTCTTCCAGATCCACATCTTTCAGGCTGCGCAGGCGGGCGGCGATGGAGACGAGCTGCTTCGCCAGCATCGGGTCGCAGGCGGCTTCGCCCAGCAGGATGGATTCCTCCCGCGCCGCGCTGGGAAACTCGAAGCGCAGGCTGATGAAGCGCTGGCGGGTGGAGGGCTTGAGGCCCTTCAGGAAATTCTGGTAGCCGGGGTTGTAGGACATCACCAGCATGAAGTTGTCGGGCGCGTGGAGCAGTTCGCCGGTGCGCTCGATGGGCAGCACGCGGCGATCGTCGGCCAGCGGGTGGATCACCACCGTGGTGTCGCGGCGGGCTTCGACCACTTCATCCAGATAGCAGATGCCGCCTTCGCGCACCGCGCGGGTGAGCGGGCCGTCGCACCACACCGTCTGGCCGTCGCCCAGCAGGTGGCGGCCGACCAGATCGGCGGCGGTGAGGTCGTCGTGGCAGGCCACGGTGTACAGCGGCAGCCCCAGCCGCGCCGCCATGTGGGCGACGAAGCGGGTCTTGCCCACGCCGGTGGGGCCCTTGATGATCAGCGGCAGGCGATTCTTCCAGGCCTGCTCGAAGACTTCCACTTCGTTGCCGGCGGCTTCATAGAACGGGATGTTGGTGGTCATCGGGGCATTCATGGGATGGCGATCCAGTAGGCGACGGCGATCAGCGTCGAGACGAGCAGCAGCCAGCCGAGCAGCAGGCCGCGCCAGAAGAATTTGACCCCGCGCAGGCCCATGAAGTCGAGCACCACGAGGCGGCCCTTGATGAAGCTGATGGTGAGCAGCGCGGCCATGGCGGCCGTTCCGGCGCCGCCGCGCTCGCCGATCTCGAAGGTGGCGACGGTGGCGGCGAGCAGCACGACCAGCACGATGTTGAGGTGTCTGGTGTTCATCGCAATCCCTCAGCGCATCACGTAGACGAGCGGAAACAGCACGATCCACACCAGATCGACCATGTGCCAGTAGGCCGCGCCGGTTTCGATGCCGTTCATGTTGTCCGGGCCGTAGTCGCCCTGGCGGGTCTTCCACCACAGGGCGGTGAGGATCACCAGCCCGAGGATGACGTGCATGAAGTGGAAGAAGGTGAGCGACAGGTAGAACATGTAGAAGGTGTTGGTGGACAGGTTGATCCCCGCGCCAAACTTCGCCGCGTATTCAAAGCCCTTCACCACCAGAAAGCCGCCGCCGCAGGCGATGCCGGCGACGAGCCAGCGGGCGCCGGTTTGCGAGCGGGCCCGCCCGACCGCCTCGACCGCCCGGGCCACACACCAGCTGCCGGTGATCAGCAGCACCGTGTTGAATGCGCCGGCCTGGCGGTCGAGCGTCTCCTGCATGGTGTTGAAGAGTTCGACGTTGTGGGCGCGCCCGAAGGCATAGGCCGCAAAGAAGACCCCGAAGGCGAGCAGCTCGGCGAGGATGAAGAACCAGATCGCCAGATCACCGGGCGGCGCGCTGGCCGGGTGGGGGGCTGGCTGGGGTGGTGCGGTGGTGTCCATGCCCGCGAGTATCGGCGGGCGGCGGGCGGCCAGCCTTGATCTGCACCAAGTGCCAGCCCGGACGGCGTCAGCGCATGCCGTCAGAGATGCGAAAGGTTTCCCGTCTAATATTACTTTAGATATAAGAACACGCTCCGGGAGGGAGTATGCGGATTCTGGTGGTGGATGACTCCCGAACCATCACGACGGTGTTTGGTGCGCGGCTCGTCGAGATCGGCCACGAGGTGGTCATCGCCGAGAACGGGCAGCTTGCCGTCGAGCGATTTCAGGCGTCGGCGCCCGATCTGGTGCTGATGGACATCGAGATGCCGGTGATGAACGGGTTCGAGGCCGCCAAGCAGATCCGCGCCGTCGAGGCCACCCAGGAATGGGCGTGGACGCCGATCATCTTCCTCACCGGCTCCGACACCCCGGAAAATCTCGTCATGGCCATCGAGGCCGGCGGCGACGACTTCATCCCCAAATCGGCCCCCGAGGGCGTGGTCCAGGCCAAGATGAAGGCCATGGCGCGCATCGCCGGGCTGCGGGCCGAACTCTCCCTCGCCAACCGCAAGCTTGAGGCCCAGGCCAGCCAGGATGGGCTGACCGGCCTGTTCAACCGCCGCTACATGGATCTGCGGCTCGACCACCAGTGGGGCGAGGCGATCCGCTGCGGTGCGCCCTTCGGGCTGCTGATGATGGACGTGGACAACTTCAAGCTGTTCAACGACCACTACGGCCACCTGGCGGGCGACGACTGCCTGCGGGCGATCGCCGCGACGCTGCAGAAGGTGGTCGAGGAGGTCAATGCCCGGCGCCTGGCCCACGATGCCTTCGTGGCGCGTTATGGCGGCGAGGAGTTCGCGATGATGCTGCCCCGCTGCACCCCCGAAGCGCTCGCCGAGATCGCCCGGGTCACGGTGGATGCGGTGTGCCGGCAGGGGATTGCCCATGCGCGCAATGCGGAGTGGGGCGTGAGCACGCTGTCGGTGGGCGGCGTTCACATGAGTCGCGCCGAAGGTGCCCTGGCGCAGCTGTTCCGGCGCGCCGACGCGAACCTCTACCGGGCCAAGCAGAACGGCCGCAACCGGGCCGAGCTGGGCTGATGCGACTCAGTAGATCAAGGGGATCAGCTTGCGGACGCGCCGCTGGTAGTCGGCGTAGGCCGGAAAGCGCTCCAGCAGCCAGACCTCCTCGCGTCGCGACTTGATGTCGAAGAACACCAGCAGCAGCGCGGCCCACAGCAGCGTGAGCCAGCCCTGGGCGATCAGCGCCCAGCCGAAGGTCGCCAGGATCAGCCCGGAGTAGATCGGATGGCGGACCCAGCCGTAGGGGCCGGTTTCCACCAGCCGGCAGTCGTCCCGGGGATGGGGCAGGGGCGTGAGGTTGCGGCCCAGGCGCAGCACGGCCGCGGCGCAGATCGTGACGCCGAGGGCCAGCAGCATCGCGCCGAGCGCCTGGCCGGGAAACGCCAGCATCCGCGGCCAGGCCGGAAGGCCCGGCAATGAAGACGGCCCGAAGGCGATCAGCGCGAAGATGCCGCCCTGGGCGACCACATACCATTCGCCGCGGGGGCCTTTCCACCAGGGCGTGCCGCGCTTCATGGCCGGCTCCCGGCTTGGGGCCGCGCCCCGGAAATCAGATCCGCCCGTCGGCGAATGCCGTGAGCCGTGTTGCCTTTCCGTGTGCCTGCCACCGCGTGTCATCCCCGTTCGACGGCCGGATGCCGTCGTCAGCCGCCATTCTAGGCCTCGGGGCGGCGCGGTGCAGGGTGGCGTTCAGCCCACCACGAAGCCCGGCACGTCGATGCGCACGGCGGGGCGGTCGAGCACCACCGCGACGTTGCTTGCGAAGCTCCGCGCCCATTCGCCGCCCTGGGCGAAGCGCTGCTCGCCGCCGTATTTGGCCACGTTGAGGATCACGTCGAGCATCAACACCTTGCCCACCGGGTTGCTCGGCGTGCATTCGAGCTCGTCGAACTCATCGTGGAGCCAGTCCTGGGCGCTGGCCTTGGTGAGATTGGCCACGTCGGCGGCGTGCACATGAAATTCGTATTCCCGGTCTGCCCGGAACACGACGGTGACGGTGTACATTCGGGTCTCCTCGTTATTTTTCCACCCTGATTGACGCATTTTTCGGTGGGCCGGCGGCAAGATCAAGTAACCGATTGTTATCATCCCCCGCTGGCCTGCATCCTTCCCTCCGCTTCCCCGTTCCGCCCATGACCGAATCCCCCTGGCGCGCCCTCGCCAACCGCCGCATGCTGATCTGCGTGCTTACCGGTTTCTCGTCGGGCCTGCCGCTGTACCTGCTGCTCAACCTGGTTCCGGCGTGGCTGAAGACCGAGGGGCTATCACTCAAGGCGATAGGTGCGTTCGCACTCATCCAGTTTCCATATACGTGGAAATTCGTCTGGTCGCCCTTCCTCGACCGCTTCGCGCTGCCGCTCCTCGGCCGCCGGCGGGGCTGGATGGCGCTGACGATGCTGCTCCTGCTGGCGGCGGTGGCGTGGCTCGGCACCCTGTCGCCCACTCATCAGCTCGGGCTGGTGATCGGCCTCACGGCGCTGATCGCCTTTCTGTCGGCCACCCTCGACATCGTCCTCGACGCCTATCGGCGCGAACTCCTGCCCGAGATCGAGCTGGGCATCGGCAATGCGATCCACGTGAATGCCTACAAGCTCGCCGGGCTGGTACCGGGCAGCCTGTCGCTGGTGCTGGCCGATCACCTGCCGTGGTCGCAGGTGTTCCTGGTCACCGCGCTGTTCATGGCGCCGGGGCTGGTGATGACGCTGCTGGTGAAGGAGCCCGCCGCCGCCCGGGGCGCCCCGCGCACCCTGCGCGACGCGGTGGTCGAGCCCTTCCGCGAGTTCTTCGGCCGCCACGGCGTGCGCTCGGCGCTGGTGGTGCTGGGCTTCATCTTTCTCTACAAGCTGGGCGATTCGCTGTGCACCGCGCTCGCCACGCCCTTCTATCTGGACATGGGCTTCTCCAAGACCGAGATCGGCCTCGTCGCCAAGAACGCCGGCCTGTGGCCCAGCGTGATCGGCGGCATTCTGGGCGGGCTGTGGATGGTCAAGCTCGGTATCAACCGGGCGCTGTGGGTGTTCGGCGTGGTGCAGTGGCTGGCGATCTTCGGCTTTGCGTGGCTGGCCTGGCTCGGGCCGGCCGAGGCCGACGCCGGCCGGCTCGGCGTGCTGGCGGCGGTGATCGGGCTGGAGGCGCTGGGCGTGGGCCTCGGCACCACCGCCTTCGTGGCCTACATGGCGCGCACCACCCACCCGGCCTACACGGCCACCCAGCTCGCGCTATTCACCAGCCTGATGGCGGTGCCGCGCACCTTCATCAACGCCTCGGCCGGCTGGCTGGTGGAGTACTTCGGCTGGTTCGATTTCTTCCTGCTGTGCGGCGTGCTGGCGGTGCCCGGCATGCTGCTGCTGTTCAAGGTGGCGCCGTGGCGCGAGACGCCCGCGGCCGTCGCCTGATTTTCCATTGATGCCCACCATGACGCCCCTCGAATCCGCCGCCCGCAGCCTGTGCGACACCCTGGCCCCGATGCGCTTCGCCGCGCCGGTCAGCCACGTGTACAACTCCCTCGACTACGCTTGGGCGCCCAATGCGCTGTATCTGCAGCGCTTTGGCCAGGGCAAGAAGAAGGTGATCTTCGTGGGCATGAACCCCGGCCCCTTCGGCATGGTGCAGACCGGTGTGCCCTTCGGCGAGATCGCCGCGGTGCGCGACTGGATGGGCATCGAGGCGGCGGTGAGCAAGCCCGCGGTCGAGAACCCCAAGCGGCCCATCGAGGGCTTCGCCTGCCCGCGCTCCGAGGTGAGCGGGCGGCGCCTGTGGGGGCTGTTTGCCGAGCGCTTCGGCAGCGCCGAGGCCTTCTTTGCCGATCACTTCGTGGCCAACTACTGCCCGCTGGCCTTCTTCGACAACGGCCGCAACCTCACGCCCGACAAGCTCCCGGCCGCCGAGCAGGGCCCGCTGCTGGCGGCCTGCGACGCCCACCTGCGCCGCGTGGCCGAGGCGCTTGAGCCCGACTGGGTGATCGGTGTGGGCGCCTGGGCCGAATCGCGCGCCCGGGAGGCGTTGGGCGGAATGCCGGTGAAGTTCGGCCGCGTGCTCCACCCCAGCCCGGCCAGCCCGGCGGCCAATCGCGGCTGGAGCGAGGCGGCGACCAAACAGCTCGTCGCGCTTGGCGTGTGGGGTTAGGGCACCTGTAGGTCGGACTGAAGTCCGACATCGACGAGGCACACCAGGCAGCGTTGTCGGACTGAAGTCCGACCTACAGTTCTGGCTTCACCAAGGGGGTGTGCCTGGCTTGCGGGGCTGGCCCGATGGGAGCAGAAAAGTGCAAGGTCGGCGTTCTCTGCTCCCGGTCGGGAGCAAAAAGATCTGAACCGGGGCGGGTGGCGTCAGCGGCGCCGGCTGCCTCCGCCGAGGATCGAGCCCAGCACGCCGCGGACGATCTCGCGGCCGATGGCCGAGCCGACCGTGCGCACCGCGCTGCGGGCGGCCTGTTCGGCGAGGCCCGGATGGCGACCGCCGCGGGGGCCGGTGGTGCCGAACAGGATGCCGGAGAGCCCACCCAGCAGGCCGCCACCTTCTTCTTCCTGCGCGGCCGGGGCGCCCGCCTGGGCGGTGCCACCGCCATTGCCGGCCGGGGCTGAGCCGCCGCGGAGCTTCTCGAAGGCCGATTCGCGGTCGATGATCTCCTCGTAGTGCCCGTAGATCACCGAGCCTTCGATGGCGGCCTTGCGTTCGGCGGCGCTGAGCGGCCCGAGGCGGGAGTTGGGGGCGATGATGAAGCAGCGCTCCACCATGTGCGGGCGGCCCTTCTCGTCGAGGAAGGAGATCAGCGCCTCGCCCACGCCCAGCTCGGTGATGACCGTGGCGGCGTCGAACTCGGGGTTGGCGCGCATGGTCTCGGCGGCGGTCTTGACGGCTTTCTGGTCCCGCGGCGTGAAGGCGCGCAGGGCGTGCTGGACGCGGTTGCCGAGCTGGCCAAGCACCGTCTCGGGCACGTCCAGCGGGTTCTGGGTGACGAAGTAGACGCCGACGCCCTTGGAGCGGATCAGCCGCACCACCTGCTCGATCTTCTCGAGGAGGGCCTTGGGCGCCTCGTTGAACAGCAGGTGCGCTTCGTCGAAGAAGAACACCAGCTTGGGCTTGTCCACGTCGCCCACTTCCGGCAGCTGCTCGAAGAGCTCGGCCAGCATCCACAGCAGGAAGGTGGAGTACAGCTTGGGCGAGTTGTAGAGCTTGTCGGCGGCGAGGATGTTGATGACGCCGCGGCCGTCGGCGTCGGTCTGGATCAGGTCGGCGATGTCGAGCATCGGCTCGCCGAAGAACTTGTCGCCGCCCTGGGCCTCGATGCCCATCAGGCCGCGCTGGATGGCACCGATGGACGCGGCGGAGATGTTGCCGTATTCGGTGGTGAAGTCCTTGGCGTTGTCGCCCACGTATTGCAGGGTGGCGCGCAGGTCTTTCAGGTCGATGATGAGCAGGCCCTGGTCGTCGGCGATCTTGAAGACCAGCTGCAGCACGCCGGCCTGGGTGTCGTTGAGGTTGAGCAGGCGTGCCAGCAGCATCGGGCCCATGTCGGACACCGTGGCCCGCACCGGGTGGCCGGCCTCGCCAAAGACGTCCCAGAACACCGTGGTGTTGGCCCGCGGGGTGAATTCGGTGATGCCCAGGGCGGCCAGGCGCTCCTTGAGCTTGGGCGATTCGACGCCCGCGGCGCCGATGCCCGACAGATCGCCCTTCACGTCGGCCATGAACACCGGCACGCCGATGCTGGCAAAGGATTCGGCCATCTTCTGCAGGCTCACCGTCTTGCCGGTGCCGGTGGCGCCGGTGATCAGGCCGTGGCGGTTGGCAAGCTGGGGCAGCAGGGCAATTTCCTTGTCCTTGGACTTGGCGATGATGAGGGGCTCGGTCATGGAATCCTCCGGGTGGGCGAAAAGGGATCAGCCGGCAATTATCGGCCAACTGCCCGCAACAGGCATGAAATCTGCCCTCGCGCGCCAAAAAATGATTGGCAAATTGATCCGCGGCAAGCGCGGGCTGCGCGAAGGGCGGGCGGCGGGGTAAAATCGCCGCTTTTAGTTGCAATCCAAGGACACAGAATCATGGCGGGTCATTCCAAGTGGGCCAATATCCAGCACCGCAAGGGCCGGCAGGATGAAAAGCGCGGTCGGGTCTTCTCCCGGCTGGCCAAGGAAATCACGGTTGCGGCACGCATGGGTGGAGGCGATGCCGCCTTCAATCCGCGCCTGCGCCTGGCGGTGGATCGCGCCAAGGCGGTGAACATGCCGGCCGACAACATCGACCGGGCCGTCAAGAAGGGCACCGGCGAGCTGGAAGGCGTCACCTACGAGGAAGCCCGCTACGAGGGCTACGGCATCGGCGGCGCGGCGGTGATGGTCGATTGCCTCACCGACAACAAGACCCGCACCGTGGCCGATGTGCGTCACGCCTTCAACAAGTACGGCGGCAACATGGGTACCGACGGCTGCGTGGCCTTCCAGTTCAAGCACTGCGGCCAGATCCTGTTTGCGCCGGGCACGTCGGAAGACGCGCTGATGGAAGCCGCTCTCGAGGCCGGGGCTGATGATGTCGTGCCGAACGACGACGGCTCCATCGAGGTGCTCACCGACCCGTACCAGTTTGGCGAGGTGAAGGAAGCGCTGGAGAAGGCCGGCTTCACTGCCGAGTTTGGCGAAGTCACCATGAAGCCGCTCAACGACACCGAGCTCGCCGGCGACGACGCGGTGCGCATGCAGAAGCTGCTCGACGCGCTGGAATCCCTCGACGATGTGCAGGCGGTTTATACCTCCGCCGCGATGGATGATGCCTGATCGGCTCTTCCGATAACCGGAACGCCAGATACAAAAAAGCCACCTTGCGGTGGCTTTTTTGCTTTGCAGCGCATCCCGGACCAAGCCGGGAGGCAAGGCAAATTACTTGCGGCGACGGGCAGCGGCCAGGCCCAGCGCGCCAAGGCCAACCAGGGCCATGGAGGTGGGTTCCGGAACCGGGGTGGTCGGCACGGTGTAGTCGTAGGTCAGGGTCAGGTTGTAGCGAGCCTGGGTGGAGATGGAGGAGTCCAGGTTGCCGTTGTCGGAGTTGATGGAGCCGTTACCAACCGCGCGCACGTTGAAGCCAGCCAGGGTGCCGGCGCCGATGAAGTCGGCCAGGTCAGCAGCGCTGGTGAAGGTGATGGCGGCCAGGGAGCCGGCAGCGGTCAGGGAGCCGAAATCAACACCGGAGGTGCCGGCGAAGTCGGAGGTGCCGTCGAAGGCGCTGGCGGCGAAGGCGGAGCCGGTGTTGCTCAGGGCCAGGGTCTGCAGGGTGGTGGTGCCCTTGCGGAACAGCAGGTTGGCGCCAGCAACCGGGGTCAGGTTGTCAGCAACAGCGCCGGTGTTTTCAGCCTTCAGAACCTGGACGATGTCGCCGGACAGGTTGATGGTGACGGCGTTCAGGGTGCCGAGGCTGGAGTCGAACTGGCTCAGGCCGGACAGGGCGTTGGTCCAGTTGGTGGTGGCCAGGCCGAAGGTGTCGGTCAGAACGATGGTGTCGGCTTGGGCGGCGCCGGTGGCGGCAACCAGGGCAAGTGCGAGCAGTTTTTTCATGTGAAAACTCCAGATTGAAAATCGTCAAAAATATTTTGCAATGGGGGCGATCCCGACTGCTGGCTCAATCTGAGCAAAACGCGTGCCCGCTTTGGGGTGTTTTAGTTAAATCAATCACTTAAGTTTGTAAATTGGTTTGCCGAAATTCGTTTGTAAAAATTCTCGACAGGTTGATGTGAATTTCTGTGTATCCGTGATGGGTGCCACGAAAATTCGAATCGAATTCCGCGTCCCGCCGATGAATTTGAGTTTTTAGGTAAAAAATATCGTTTTGCTTGTGAATTTGTTGTATTTTGAGCAAAGCTGTTGGATCAGAGATTTTGAAAGGGTTTGCCGTGATGGAGCTTCAGACCGCGACTGCCACTCCCGCCGTTCCGCGCGGTGAGCGTCGCAAGCGCCAGCGTTTCGTGGCCAAGCGTTGGGGGAACGTGTGCTTCTGGGTGGTGATCGATGGCGAGCGCATGCCGGTCAATGATCTGTCCCTGGAAGGTTTCAGCGTGCCGTGGGGCTCGCCGCTGGCCGAGCCGGAGGCCTTTCCTTTCGTGATGCAGCTCGAGGGCATCCCCGACGTGATCCGTGGCATGGCCGAGACCGTCAACTTCGTGCTCGGGGCCGACGGCGGGATGATGGGCTGCCGTTTCGTCACCCTTTCCCGCGATGCGGCCGACCGTCTGCACGAGTGGCTGACCCTCCACGTCATCTCCACCGCGACGATCCGGATCTCCGAGTCCGACGCGGCGTCCATCGTATCGGGGCCGTCGCTGGTCTGATGCGCTGCACCAAGCACCGAGAAAATTTCTCAGGTGCTTGAAAGACATGATAAATTTCGGACAAGCTGCGCCGGCCCCGTGCCGGCGCCTTTGTTTTGCCCGTGTCGCCGCCTGCGACCGCCGGAATTTAAGGAATTCGTGTCGTGCTCATCGCCAACAACATCACCATGCAGTTTGGGGCCAAGCCCCTTTTCGAGAACGTCTCCGTCAAGTTCGGCGAAGGCAACCGCTACGGCCTGATCGGCGCCAACGGGGCCGGCAAGTCCACGTTCATGAAGATCCTGGCCGGCGTGCTGGAGCCCACCGCCGGCAACGTGGCCCTCGACAGCGGCGAGCGGATGGCCTTCCTGAAACAGGATCAGTTTGCCTATGAAGACGTGCGGGTGCTCGACGTGGTGATGCAGGGCCACGCGGAGATGTGGGCGTGCATGCAGGAGAAGGACGCCATCTACGCCAACCCGGAAGCCACCGAAGAGGACTACATGAAGGCGGCCGAGCTGGAAGGCCACTTCGCGGAGTACGACGGCTACACCGCCGAGGCCCGCGCCGGTGAGCTGCTGCACGGTGTCGGCATCCCCACCGAACAGCACAACGGCCCGATGCGCGAAGTCGCCCCGGGCTGGAAGCTGCGGGTGCTGCTGGCCCAGGCCCTGTTCGCCAACCCGGACATCCTGCTGCTCGACGAACCGACCAACAACCTCGACATCAACACCATCCGCTGGCTGGAGGACGTGCTGAACCAGCGCAACTCCACGATGATCATCATCTCCCACGACCGTCACTTCCTGAACCAGGTGTGCACCCACATGGCGGATCTGGACTACGGCCGCATCCAGGTGTGGCCGGGTACGTGGGACGACTACATCGAGGCGTCCACCCAGGCCCGCGAGCGCCAGTCGAACGCCAACCAGAAGGCCAAGGAGAAGGTCCAGGAGCTGCAGGAGTTCGTGCGCCGCTTCTCGGCCAACAAGTCCAAGGCCCGTCAGGCCACCAGCCGCGCCAAGCAGATCGAGAAGATCAAGATCGAGGAATTCAAGCCGTCCTCCCGTCAGTACCCGTGGATCCGCTTCGACTACGACGAGAAGGATAAGCTGCACCGTCAGGCCGTCGAGATCGAGAACCTCACCTTCGGCTACGATCCGGCCAACCCGATCATCAAGAACTTCACCTTCACCGCCGACGCCAACGACCGCATCGCGATCATCGGCGAGAACGGCATCGGCAAGACGACGCTGCTCAAGCTGCTGGTCGGCCCCGGCCTGCACGGCCTGGCGCCCCAGTTCGGCACCGTCAAGTGGGCCGAGAAGGCCAAGCTCGGCTACTACGCCCAGGATCACGCCGATGACTTCGCCAGCGGCGAGAATCTCACCGACTGGATCAGCGGCTACGTGCGCGAAGGCGGCTACGAAGGCGACGACGCCGAAACCCTGATCCGCGGCACGCTGGGCCGGCTGCTCTTCAAGGGCGACGACGTGAAGAAGTCGGTCAAGGTGATCTCCGGCGGCGAGCAGGGTCGGATGCTGTTCGGCAAGCTCATGCTCCAGCGCAAGAACGTGCTGCTGCTGGATGAGCCCACCAACCACATGGACATGGAATCCATCGAATCCCTCAACTCGGGCATCGCGGATTTTGGCGGCACGCTGTTCTTCGTCTCCCACGACCGGGCGTTCGTGTCGTCCATCGCCACCCGCATCCTCGAAATCCGTGGCCCGGGCGACATCGTCGACTACCGCGGCACCTACGAGGAATACCTCGCCAGCCAGGGCATCGAGTAAGCCTGTCGGTTGTCTTTACACGATGGCCGGGCTGTCCTGCCGGGCGCCCGCCTGCTGCGCTTCGATGTAGGTGCGGCAGGCTTCCGGGCTCACCGCCGGGCTGTACAGCCAGCCCTGGAAACCGTCGCACCCCAGGCTCGCCAGCAGGTCGCGCTGGGCCTGGGTCTCCACGTACTCGGCCACCAGCCGCACATCCTGGCTCCGGCACAGCTGGCCGACGCTGGCGATGATCTCGCGGCAACTGGCGTTGTTCAGCACCTCCCGCGTCAGCGATCCATCCAGCTTGATCGCGTCGATGCGGAAGCGCCGCATGTACAGCAGCGAGCTGTAGCCCATCCCGAAATCGTCCATTGCCAGCTTGACGCCCAGTGCGCCCAGGGCTGACAGGTTGTGCGCCGAGGTTTCGGTGCTGCTCACCAGATGGCCTTCGGTGATCTCGATCTCGAGCGCGCCGGGCGCCAGTCGGTGGCGCGCGAGGCAGCGTTCGACCCGTGCCGCGAAGGCCGGGTCTTCGAGCTGCAGGGGCGACACATTCACCGCCATCTCGATGCCGGAAAGGCCGGTCTCGCGCCACTGCTGCAGCTGCCGGCAGGCCATCTCGAGCACCCGGTCGCCCACCTCGTTGATCTTGCCCGCATCCTCGATGATCGCCACCGCCACGTGGGCCGGCACGCCGCCCAGCAGCGGGTGATCCCAGCGCAGCAGGGCCTCCACGCCGGTGACCCGCCCGGCCTGGTCGAGCTTGGGCTGGTAGGCCAGATGGATGCGGCCGCTGCGCAGATCCTGGTCGAGCCGGGCCGCCAGGCTCCGCGCCAGACTGCCGATCTCGTCGGTGCGACCGAGCAGCTGCTGGCCCGGCTGAACCAGAATCCCCTGCATCGAACTGATTAGCCGCGCAAAGGTGGCCCGGGTGCGGGCGCGCTGGAGGCGGTCGTTGCGGCGCACGAAGGGCAGGTAGATCGCCACCGAAAGCCCGATGTTGACCAGCTGCAGCGCAACCCCCCGCCACGAATCGGCGGTGAGCCAGGCGTTGAGCAGCAGCGGCGTGGCCCATGGCACGTGGCCGGCGTTGGGCGGGACGAGGCCGGCGGCCACCGCACCCCACGCGACCAGCAGGCTCGCCAGCGGCGCCAGCAGGAAGGGCAGCAGCAGCGTCGGGTTGAAGACGATGGGCAGGCCGAAGATCAGGATCTCGTTGATGTTGAACAGGGCCGTCGGTGCCGCCAGCCAGCTCAGGCGCCGACGGCTGCCGCGGGTGACGGCCAGCAGCGGGATCAGCAGGCCGATCGTGGCGCCCGACCCGCCCAGCAGCACGAAGGCATCCACGAAGGCGTTGGTGATGATCTCCGGTGGCGCCTGCCCGGCCTGCAGGGCGTGGATGTTGGCTTCGCTGGCCGGGAAGAGGTGGTCGCGGTAGAACAGTTCCAGCGCGTTGTTGCCGTGCACGCCGACGAACCACAGCAGGTGGGCCAGCACGGTGAACAGCACGGTGCGCAGCAGGGCGCTGTCCGACAGCCCGAACAGCCAGCCCAGCGCCCGGTCGCCGATGGCGTCGGCCGACTGGGCGTAGGGGGCGATCAGGGCGTGCTGGATCACGAAGAACAGCCCGATGGTGAGCATGCCGGGGAGGACGGACTTGAGCACCGCCGGGAGTTCGGAATCCGCCTCGGCCAGCATGGACAGGTCGAGCCCGCGCACGCGCCGCAGGCGCAGGAAGAGCTCGGTGGCGGCGATGCCCACCAGCACCGACAGGAACACCCCCCGCGGCACCGCCAGCTCGCTGGAGAGCAGGCCCTTGCCCGGCAGGACCAGGATGAAATAGCAGCACAGGGCGATCAGGGCCACCGCCACCGGGCTTGTGTCGGTGCGCTGCCGGGCCGCGACGAGCGCCGCCAGCGCATGGCTGGTGGCGAACACCACGGCGATCGACAGCAGCCCCAGGCTGGCCTGCCAGGCGGACTGCACGGCAGCGCGCCAGTCCGGCCCCCACCAGCCGTCCATGGCGGCCTGGTAACCGGGGATCGGCAGGTTGAGGACGAGCAGGGCGACGGCGCCGCTCAGCACCAGCGGCAGGGTCAGCAGAAAGCCCCGCCGGACCGCCAGGGCCCACGGGTGATCGCCCGCGCCGGAGCGCTCCACGTCAGTCATGGCGGAGCATGGGCAGGCCGCTGCAGGATGAATCTGGCGCCAGCGTCGGCATGGGGTCTCCTCGGATGACATGCCCGGGGCGTGCTGCAGTCGGGCAGGCGGATCGTCGTTCGGCGGCCTCTACGGGCGCCTGCCCGGTATCATCGCGCATTCCGCACCCACAGTAATACCCCATGCCGCAAACATTGACGCTCGCGCTGCTCTGCGCACTCACCATCGCCTTCGGGCTGGTGGCGGATCGCTTTGGCGGCGCGTGGGGCCAGCCACTGGTGAGCGTCTGGGTGTGGGCCCTGTGCGCGCTGCTGGTGGCGGCCCATCCGGCCCAGCGCTCGCGTCTGCTGGCCTGCCTGGTGATCGCTACCGCGGGTGAGGTGGTGCTGTCGCTGGTCTTGGGGCTCTACGACTATCGTCTCGGCAACCTGCCGCTGTTCGTGCCGCCGGGGCATGTGCTGCTCTACTGGCTGGGCCTGTACCTCGCCGATCGCCTGCCCGGCCGGCTCCTCACGGCCACCGCGTGGCTGGCGGTGGCGGGCGTCAGCGCGCTGGCGCTGGGCGGTGTGGACTGGCTCGGACCGCCGCTCCTGCTGATCTTCCTGGCCTGTCTGCGCTGGGGGCCGGCGCCGCGGCTTTACGCGACGATGTTCCTGCTGTCGCTGGTCATGGAGTTGTGGGGCACCTGGCTCGGCAACTGGGCCTGGCGGGCGACGCTGCCCGGGCTGGGCTGGCCGGTGAGCAATCCGCCGCTGGCGGCCGGGGCGTTCTATTGCGTGCTCGATCTGCTCAGTGAAAGTGTGCGACGGCGCCGGGTTGCTGCAACTGCCTGAGGGTGGTGGCGGTGTAAGCTGGCATTTGCCAATGAAGCTCTCCAAGCTCTCGCTCATCTTCTCGGTCGTGCTGCTGTTGATCCTGGGGATCAACGGATCGATCTCGTTGCTTGCCCTGGCGGCCTTCGACAAGGTTCAGGCGGTGCAGCAGAACCGTGCCGATGCCCTGCGCCAGGTTGATGACCTGCGGCGCGAGATGGAAATGCTCAGCCGTCTCGTGCGCAGCTACGTGGTCACCGGCGAGACGAGCTACCTCAAGTACTACTACGCCATCCTGGCGATCCGCGAAGGCGAGCGGCCGCTGGTTGTCGATGACGACCCCTCCACCTACTGGGACCGGGTCATCGCCGGCACCACGCCTTTCGTCCAGCGCCCGCCCGGGACAGGGGTTTCCCTGCGGGCCCGGATGATTTCCCTGGGCTTCGACGGCACCGAGCTCGAAGCCCTTCAGCAGGTGCTGTCCGAGGCCGAGGCGCTGAAGGTCCACGAGCAGGTGGCCTTTGCCGCAACCCAGGGGCTCTACGACCCCAAGGCCGACTCCTTCGTGTCGGAAGGCGTCCCCCACCCCGAGCTGGCGGTCAAGTTCGTCCATAACCGCGAATACGACATCCTGCGTGCCCGCATGGCCCAGGCGGTGGCCGAACTCAAGGGCCGGGTCGACCGCCGGACCGGCGCGGCCGTGAGCGACGCCCGGGCCCGCCTGCGCGACTGGATCGTGACGGCGATCATCGGCATGGTGGTGACCGCGCTGCTCGTGGTGCGGGGCTTCTTCACGGTGCGCCGGCGGGTGCTCCAGCCCATCGAGGACATGTGCGCCGCCACCGACCGGCTGGCCCGCGGCGAGTACGACGCGCGCATCCCCGACGTGGCCGGCGTGGCGGAGATCCGGACCCTGCGCGACACCTTCAACTCGATGGCGGGTTCCATCGAGAGCGACATCCTCGACCGCGAGCACATCCGCCAGGAGCTGGTCGAGGCCCGCGCCCGCGCCGAGCAGGCCACCCAGGCCAAGTCGATGTTCCTGGCCAACATGAGCCACGAGATCCGCACCCCGCTCAACGCGGTGATCGGCATGGCCGAGCTGATCCTCCACAGCCGGCTCTCCCCCCGCCAGCGCGACTACGTCAGCAAGATCCGCATCGCCGGCCGCACGCTGCTCGACACCCTCAACGACATCCTCGATTTTTCCAAGATCGAAGCCGGCCGGCTGGAGCTGGAAGACATCCCCTTCCGGCTCGAGCAGGTGGTCGCCAACGCCTTCCTGCTGGTGGAGCGCACGGCCCTCGAGAAGGGCGTCGAGCTGCTCTTCGACGTCCGCCCTGCCAGTGCCGGGCTGCTCCGTCAGCGCCTGAGGGGCGACCCCCTGCGCATCGGCCAGGTGCTCGCCAACCTGCTCTCCAACGCGGTCAAGTTCACCCCCTCCGGCCATGTGTCGCTGTGCATCGACGGGAAGCCGGCGGACGACGGTCGGCATCTGGTCATCCTCACCGTTGAAGATACCGGCATCGGCATGCGGCCCGAGCAGATCGAGTTCCTCTTCGACGACTTCGTCCAGGCCGATGGTGCCACCACCCGCCAGTACGGCGGCACCGGGCTGGGGCTCGCCATCGTCCGCCGGCTGGTCGAGGCGATGGGGGGCGAGATCCGCGTGCAGAGCGCGCCGCGCGCCGGCAGCCGCTTCCAGATCCAGATCCCCCTGACCCGCGACGGCGACGAGCCGGCGAGCCCGCCGCCGCCCCTGCCGCCGATGCGCGTGCTGATCGCCGAGGATTACCCCGAGGCCCGGCTGGCCCTCATCGACCTGCTCAACATCGAAGGCATCGACGACGTGGAAGCGGTCAGCAGCGGCGGCGAGGTGATGGCCTGTCTGCGCGCCGCGCGGGCCACGGATCGTCCCTACGACCTGATGTTCCTCGACTGGTCGCTGCCCGATCTCGACGGCGGCGCCATCATGCGCGCCCTCGGCGAGCAGCCCGAGCTGGTGCCCGCGCACATCGCCCTGATGTCGGTTCCGCGGACCCTCGGCGAGGACGTGGCCGAGCTGCGCCCCGGCGGCCTGCACTTCTGCGACCGCCCGCTCCTGCCCGGCACCTTGCGCCAGCTGTGTGGCGTCGTGCTGGGCCTGCAGACGAAGGAGGCGGGCGGCAGCGTGGCCACCGGCGCCCTGGACGGGATGCGCGTGCTGCTCGTCGAGGACAACGCCACCAGCCGCGACGTGGCGGTGGCGCTGCTGGGCCGCTGGGGTGTCGAGGTGGACACCGCCGCCGACGGCCGCGACGCCCTCGCCCAGCTGGGCGCCGAGGCGCCGGATTACTACGCCCTGGTGCTGATGGACCTGCAGATGCCGGTGATGGACGGCTACGAGGCCATCCGCCAGATCCGTGCCCGGCCCGAATTCGGCAACCTGCCGGTGTATGCCCTGTCGGCCCACCGGGGGCGCAGCGTGCTGGAGCAATGCCTGGCCCTGGGCATGAACGGCTGCCTCAACAAGCCCTACGAGCTGCCCGAACTGTTCGACGTGCTGAGCCGGCATTACCGGCCCGAGTTCGCACCGGCGCCGACACCGGTCCCCGCCGGCGGCCCGGCGCTGATGGGGCTCGAAGCGGTGCCCGGGCTCGACCCCAACTGCGCGATCAACGACACCGGGATCAGCCCGACCCTCTACCCGCGCCTGCTCGCCAAGTTCCGCGCCCAGTTCGCCGACGGTCCGGTGGCCCTGCGCAAGGACGTGGCGGCGCGGGACTGGGCGGCGGTGGCACTGTCGTCGCACACCCTCAAGGGCCGGGCCGGCCTGCTCGGCATGAACGGGATCTCGATGATGTCCGGCCGGCTCGAGGCCGCCGCCCGGGCGGGCGACCCGCTCCGCGCGATGACGGCGCTGACCGAGCTCGAGAACCAGATGCGTTCCCTCGTCGATGGCCTGGGCAAGGCGCTGTTGCCCGATGTCGGCGAGCCCGACCCGCCGTCCGCGTTGCCCGATCAGACGTCTCCCCCGGGAAGCGTCTGACGGGGGCATGGCGGCTGCCGGCCGCCCGCGCCGGGCTGCCCGGCCCGATCACCACGTGACCTGCCCGCGCTTCATCGAAGGTCGGGACCATGCTGTCCGCTCACGGCGCCGTTTTATGTCGTGAGGCTTTTTCGTGACAGTTTGTTGCCAACCGTCCCGGCGCCTCGGGAGAGAATGTGCCGCGATCCCTGGGCCTGGCCAGGGATGCCCACATTCTCTCGCGATGAGTCTTTTCCTTCGAATCCTGTGTGTCGGCCTGGCCTTGCTGGCCCAGGCGTCCGCCGCCCAGGATGTACGCTACTCGGCCTTCGGGACCATCGGCTACGCCCGATCCACCGACGAGCACCGTTACCAGCGTGCCGTCGACAGCGATGGCACGCTGGCGCGCGACTCCCTGCTCGGCGCCCAGATCGATGCCGCGCTGACTCCCGAGCTCGGCGCCACCGTCCAGGCCCGACTGGCGCCAGCCGGCAACAACGACGAGGAAGTGAACCTGCGCCTGCCGTGGGCCTTCCTTTCGTGGCGGCCCGACAACGCGCTCACCATCCAGGCCGGCAAGATGCGCCTCCCGGTGCTGCTCTACGCCGAGAACATCGACGTGGGCGCGACCTTCCCCTTCGCCCGTCTGCCGGTGGAGATCTACGCGATCCTGCCTTCCTGGGATTTCTATGGCGTCTTGGCCGGCGGCCACTGGACGCCCGGCGCGCTGGAGGTGGATCTGGATGGCTTTGCCGGCTGGTCCCGCACGTCGGCGCGCGTCTATATGCGCAACCGGCCGGGTTCGGAAGGGCCTGTCGCGTGGTACGAGGGCATCCACGGCGCGCTTGCCGGCACCGTGCTCACCGTCCGCCGGGGCGACAACCGCTACCGCCTGGGCGTGCTGGCCTGGGATGCCCGGCTCGACACCATGCGCTTCGGCAAGGAGTACCCCTACGTGCCCATCGCCCCGGGCACCGGCTACTACCAGACCAGCAACGCCCTGCCCGGCCCCGGGGTGGTGATGCGCGACCGCATCCGCTCCCAGATCGTCAGCGTCGGCTTCGAGAACGAACTGCCAGGAGGCTTCCGGGCGGTGGGCGAGGGCGTGCTGCGGTGGGGCGAGCGGGTGGATCAGGCCGCCGGCACCGACGCCTGGGGCGGCTATCTTTCCCTGCTGCGTCCGACCGGCGCATGGACGCCCTACGTCTATGCCGCGAGCCTGCGTTCGTCGTCCCGCGCCCGCAAGCTCTACGCCAAGCTCAATGGCAGCCGGATTCCCGACAGCGTGCCGGACGCCGCCCTGCTCAACGCCAGCCAGATCTGGGGCGCCGACACGGTGATCCTCTCCGACCAGCGCACCTGGGCGGTGGGCACGAGCTACGCGCTCGCCAGTGGGCAGGTACTCAAGGCCGAATGGCAGCGCACCCATGTCGGCCGCAAGTCCGCCTTCCTCGACGTGCCGGAGGGCACCTCCGAAGGTAGCCGTCAGCTGGATGTCTTCTCCCTCTCCTACAGCTTTTCGTTCTGAGGGGAGACGATGCTGAAACGACTCCTGCTCTTTGTCGTGGGCCTCTTTGCCGGGGTTGGCCCGGTGCCGCTCCGGGCCGCCGGCAATGTGGTGCTGATCGGCCATCCATCGGTGCCGCGCCTCGACCGGATGGCGGTCGAGCGCATCTACACCGGCAAGATCGTCGAGGTCGGGGACCAGCGCATCATGCCCCTCGACCTGCCGCCCGACAGCCCCGTGCGCAGCCGCTTCCTGTCCCGCTGGCTGAGCCGCGACGAGGCCCGCTACACCGCCTACTGGACGGTGCGCCGCTACGTGGGCAAGGGCGTGCCGCCGCTGGAGGTGGCCTCGACGGCCGACGTGATCCGGCTGGTATCCACCAAGCCCGGCGCCGTGGGCTACATCGACGAGGCCGACGTGACGCCCGGGATGAACGTGGTGGCGCGCTGAGGCGTCTGCCGCGCCGCCGGCGTCAGAGTGCCTTCCGCGCAGCGTGATCCCCCCACCACACCGCCTCCTCGAACACCGAGTAACCCGACAGATCCGCATGGGCGAACAGCACGCGCCCGTCCGCCGCCCGCAGCGCGGCGAGCCCGGCGTTGGCGAGGCTGCCCGGCACCGGCGTGGCCATGCCGTGGCCGCGTACGGTGATCTCCACCGCGCGGGTGCGCTGCCACATCTCCACTTCGCCGTAAGCCGCGCGCAGGTCGATGCCGGCGAGGTCCAGCAGCTCGTCGGCGCTGGCGGTGGCGTGGCGCTGGCGGGCCTCGGCGGGTGAGGCATCGGCCAGCGCCCGGTAGGCGGTGAACACCGTATGGGCCGGCCGCGCGGCGCGGATCAGCTGGTGGGTGGCGACCACCCAGCCGAGGCCCGGGCTGGCGTGGATCACGTTGTCCCAGGCCATCGGCAGTTCGCCGGATTCCTGCGGAAAACCATCCAGCAGGAAGTTGGCCACCAGCCACGGCGCCTGGGGCGGCAGGTGGCGGGCCGGGTCGAAGCCCAGTTCGCGGATCGTCGGCACGACATGCGCCGCCACGTGCAGCGGCATCGCGCAGATGGCGCGGCGGGCGTGGATGCGGACGGCGCCGGTGGGTGTGGCGCACAGGATCGTCACCCCGTCGCGGCGCTCATCCACCCGCAGCGCGTGGCCGGGATCGGAAGAGCACACGTCTGAAAGAGTGTA
>NZ_BSPX01000016.1:0-66655 GCF_030161255.1 Zoogloea oryzae | reverse complement strand
GCCGCTGCACCGGCGAAGCCCGCCTGCTGTGGCGCGGCGCCCGCAGCGCGCTGTTCCCCGGACGGCAGTTTGGCGACTACGAGCTGCGCGTCACAGCCCGCGCCGGCGACCTGCGCTTCCAGCTCGCCACCCTGGCCGGCGCCATCCAGGCCAGCGGCCAGGGCGAAGCCCCCTACGGCAAGCTGCCGCGCTTCGACGGCCGCATCAGCGGCGACCCGGAATTCCTCTCCCGCCTGCCGGCCATCGCCGGCGGTGCCGCCCGGCCCACCGGCCAGCCGGGGCAGTTCGACATCCACTGGCCACCCCGGTGAAATCCGTCACAACGATCTGTCATCCGCATCCGCCAGAATTGAAAGTTCATTCCAACCGACTACAACCGCGATCCACGCCATGAATCCGATCCAAGCCGCCCGTGCCGCCGGCCAGCAAGTCTGGCTCGACAACCTGTCCCGCTCGCTCATCCAGTCCGGCGAGCTTGCCCGCCACATCGAATCCGGCGTGGCCGGCGTCACCACCAACCCGGCGATCTTCCACAAGGCCATCGCCGAGGGTCAGGATTACCGCCCCGCCCTCGACGCCATGAACGGCGAAAACCTGAGCGCCGAAGCCCGCTACGAGCGCCTGGTGATCGAGGACGTGCAGCGCGCCTGCGACGTGATCCGCCCGGTGTTCGATGCGAGCAACGGCGACGCCGGCTACGTGAGCCTGGAAGTCTCCCCGGCGCTGGCCGACGACGAAGCCGGCACCGTGGCCGCCGCCCGCCGCCTGCGCGCCGCCGTCGCCCGCGACAACCTGCTGGTGAAGATCCCCGCCACCGCCGCTGGCGTGCGCGCCATCGAAACCCTCACCGGCGAAGGCGTCAGCATCAACGTCACGCTGATGTTCTCCCTCGACCACGTGGACGCCGTTGCCGGCGCCTACCAGCGCGGCCTCGACACGCTCGCCACCGCCCGTGGCGACCTGAGCCGCGTGCGCTCGGTGGCCAGCGTGTTCCTGTCCCGCTGGGACAGCCTGATCGACAAGCAGCTCGAAGAACTCGGCACGCCCGAAGCCCTGGCCCTGCGCGGCAAGGCCGGCGTGGCCCTGGCCCGCCAGGCCTACCAGCGCTATCTGGCGCGCTTCCACGGCGCCGGCTTCGCAGCCCTCGCCGCCAAGGGCGCCCGCCCGCAAAGCATGCTGTGGGCAAGCACCGGCACCAAGAACGCCGCTTACTCCGACCTGATGTACGTCGAGCCGCTGATCGGACCCGAAACGGTGAATACCCTGCCCGACGCCACCCTCGCCGCCTTCGCCGACCACGGCAAGGTCACCCCGGGCAGCATCACCGCCGACGTGGACGCCGCCGCCGCCCACATCGCCGCCCTGGCTGCCCTCGGCCTCGACATGAACGTGCTCGGCGAACGCCTGCAGGCCGACGGCCTCGCACAGTTTGCGGTGGCTTTCGGCAAGCTGCTCGAACTGACCGCCTGAGCCCTCGCGGCAAGGGGCGGCCCCGGTCGCCCCCGCCCGCCGCTGGGCCGGGCGCCGCAATCATCTCTCGCGGGCGCGTCCGGGCACGGCCCGGCGCATGGGCTAGAATCACGCTTTCGCAAAAGCTGATACACAAGGATTCCCATGCCCACCCCCGGCAACCTCATCCTCCGCGAGGCCTACCAGCCCCTGGCCTATGGCGTCGAGACGGTCGATCTCGATTTCAACCTCGATCCTCAGGCCACCGTCGTCACCAGCCGCCTCAAGTGCGTGCGCAACCCGGACGCCGCCGCCGGCCCGGTGGTGCTGTTTGGCGAGGCGCTGGAGCTGGTGTCCATCGCCATCGACGGCGCTGCGCCGGCCGAAGGCCAGGTGCGCAAGACGGAATCCGGGCTCGAGGTGAATGTGAGCGCCGACGAGGTGGTGCTGACCATCGTCACCCGCATCAACCCGTCCGCCAACCTCACGCTGTCCGGGCTGTACCAGTCCCGCGGCGGCTTCTACACCCAGTGCGAGGCCGAGGGCTTCCGCCGCATCACCTATTTCCCGGACCGTCCCGACGTCATGGCCCGCTACACCGTGCGCCTGGAGGCCGACGCCGCCACCTGCCCGGTGCTGCTCTCCAACGGCAACCTGCTCGAAACCGGCACGCTGCCTAACGGCCGTCACTTCGCCCGCTGGGAAGACCCCTTCCTCAAGCCGTCCTACCTGTTTGCGCTGGTGGCCGCCGAGCTGTCGGCGCTGGAGCGCACCGTCACCACCATGAGCGGCCGCGACGTGCTGCTGCAGGTGTGGGTCGAGGCGCGCGATCTCGACCGCGTCGAGCACGCGATGGATTCCCTGATCCACTCCATGCGCTGGGACGAGGAAGTCTTCGGGCTGGAGCTGGACCTCGACCGCTTCATGATCGTCGCTGTGTCGGATTTCAACATGGGCGCCATGGAGAACAAGGGCCTCAACATCTTCAACACCAAGTACGTGCTGGCCAACCCGGATACCGGCACCGATCTGGACTTTGAAAACGTCGAGAGCGTCGTCGCCCACGAATACTTCCACAACTGGACGGGCAACCGCGTCACCTGCCGCGACTGGTTCCAGCTCACCCTGAAGGAAGGCCTCACCGTCTTCCGCGACCAGCAATTCACCGCCGACATGATGGCGCGGGCGTCGGATTCGCCGGCTGCTGCTGCATCCGCCCGCGCCGTCACCCGCATCGCCAACGTGCGCGGCCTGCGCAGCGGGCAGTTCCCCGAAGACGCCGGCCCGATGGCCCACCCGATCCGCCCGGACAGCTACCAGGAGATCAACAACTTCTACACCGCCACGGTGTACCAGAAGGGCGCCGAGGTGATCCGGATGATCCTCACCCTGCTGGGCCGCGAAGGCTTCCGCAACGGGATGGATCTGTACTTCTCGTACCACGACGGTCAGGCCGTGACCTGCGACGACTTCGTGGGCTGCATGGCCGAGGCCAACGGCGCCGATCTCGACCTCTTCATGCGCTGGTACAGCCAGGCCGGCACGCCGCGCCTCAAGGCCGAAGGCGCCTGGGATGCCGCCACCGGCACCTACACCCTCACCCTCAGCCAGTCCACCCCGCCGACGCCCGGCCAGCCTGAAAAGCTGCCCCTGCACATCCCGGTGGCCGTGGGCCTGATCGGGCCCGATGGCGCCGACCTGCCCCTGCGCCTCGAAGGCGAAGCCAATGCGGGCGACACCACCCGCGTGCTCAACCTGAAGGAGGCCAGCCGCAGCTGGCGTTTCACCGGCCTCGCTGCCGAGCCGGTGCCGTCGGTGCTGCGCGGCTACTCCGCGCCGGTGATCCTCGAGATCGACGAGGACGACGAACGCCTCGCCTTCCGCATGGCCCATGACGCCGACCCGTTCAACCGCTGGGATGCCGCCCAGCGCTTCATGGAGCGCGTGGTGCTGGGCCTCGCCGCCGATGCCGCCGCCGGCCGCAAGCTGGAAGTGCCCCAGGCCTTCGGCCACGCCTTCCGGGCGCTGCTGGTCAATGAAAGCCTCGACCCGGCCTTCGTCGCCGAAACCCTGGCCCTGCCGTCCGAAGCCTATCTGCTGGAGCGCATGCAGCCGGCCGATCCGGCGCCGCTCCGCGCCGCGCTGATCCACCTGATGCGCGAAGTCGGCCAGGCCATGCAGGCCGATTTCCTCGGTCGCTACCTGGATCTGGAAGTGGAAGGCGAATACCGCTACCACCCGGCCGACGCCGGCAAGCGCAGCCTGCGCAACCTGTGCCTGCGCTATCTCGCCGCGTGGGGTGGCCCCACCGCCATCGACCTGGCCGCCAAGCAGTTCGAGCACGCCGGCAACATGACCGAGCGCTACGGCGCCCTCGCCGCGCTGGTGCAGAGCGACGCCCCGCAACGCACCGAGGCCCTGGCCGCCTTCCACGACCGCTACCGCGATGACGCGCTGGTGCTCGACAAGTGGTTCATGCTCCAGGCCACCGCCTGGCGCTGGTCCGATGCCGCGCCCACCACGCTGGATCAGGTGCGCGCGCTGATGGCCAACCCGGCCTTCAGCCTGTCCAACCCCAACAAGGTGTATTCGCTGCTGGGCGGCTACTTCAAGAGCAACGCCGCCGAGTTCCACCGGCCGGATGGCGCCGGCTACGCCTTCTGGGCCGAGCAGGTGGTGGCGCTTGATCGCAACAACCCGCAGGTCGCCTCGCGCATGGCCCGGGCGCTGGAAGGCTGGCGCAAGTTCACGCCGGAGATCCAGGCCCGCATCCGCGTGGCGCTGGAACAGGTCGCCGCCACCGAAGGCCTGTCGCCGGACGTGGCCGAGATCGTCGGCAAGGCCCTGGGCTGATGCCCGCCCCGGGCAGCCGCCGGCATGATCGGCGCTGCCCGGAATAGGTTTTCGTCATTCATCCGGGCCCGGCAGTGGCATCTGCCGCAGCCGGCTGTCCGGGCGGGCGGCACCCCGGCGACGGCTCCGGTATCATGGGCGACCTTCAAAATTTTTGCAGCGCGGCAAATGGAACTCCTCACCACCTTCATCGACATCATCCTGCACCTCGACGTGCATCTGGCGGCCCTCACCGCCCAGTACGGCACCTGGATCTACGTGATCCTGTTCCTCATCATCTTCTGCGAGACCGGGCTGGTGATCTTCCCCTTCCTGCCGGGTGATTCGCTGCTGTTCGTGGCCGGCGCGCTGGCCGCCACCGGCGGCATGGACATCTGGGTCCTGTGCGCGGTGCTGCTGACCGCGGCGGTGCTGGGCGACAACACCAACTACTGGATCGGCCACACCATCGGGCCCAAGGTGTTCCGCTGGGAGAACTCCCGCTTCTTCAACCGCGCGGCCTTCGACAAGACCCATTCCTACTTCGAATCCCACGGCGGCAAGACCATCATCATCGCCCGCTTCCTGCCGCTGCTGCGCACCTTCGCCCCCTTCGTGGCCGGCGTGGCGCGCATGACCTACGCCCGCTTCGTGGCGCTGGATTTCCTCGGCGGCTTCATCTGGATCTTCTCCCTCACCTGGCTGGGCTATGGCTTCGGCAACATGCCGGTGGTGAAGAAGAACCTGTCGGTGGTGATCCTCGGCATCATCGCCATCTCGCTGCTGCCGGTCGCCATCGGCTGGCTCAAGGGCCGTCGCGCCCAGGCCGCGGGCTGAGAGCACATTCATGAAAAACATCGTCATCCTGATCTCCGGCCGGGGCAGCAACATGGAAGCCATCGTCCGGGCGCAGATCCCGGGCGCGAAGATCGCCGCCGTCATCTCCAACCGCCCCGACGCCGCCGGCCTGGCCTTTGCCGCCAGCCACGGGATTGCCGCCCAGGTGGTCGATCACAAGGCCTACCCCAGCCGCGAGGCCTTCGACGCCGCGCTGGCCGAAACCATCGACGCCCACCAGCCCGATCTGGTGGTGCTGGCCGGCTTCATGCGCGTGCTCACCGACGGCTTCGTGGGTCGCTACAACGGCCGCCTGCTCAATATCCACCCCAGCCTGCTGCCGTCCTTCCCGGGCCTGCACACCCACCAGCGCGCGCTGGAGGCCGGCGTGCGGGTGGCCGGCACCACAGTGCATTTCGTCACGCCGACCCTCGACTGTGGCCCCATCGTGATCCAGGCCGTCGTGCCCGTGCTGGATGGCGACGACGAAGCCGCCCTGGCCGCCCGGGTGCTGGTGCAGGAACACCGCATCTACCCCCAGGCCGTGCGCTGGTTCGTCGAGGATCGGCTCAGCCTCACCGCCGACGGCAAGGTGCGGGTGACCGACGAACCCGCCGGCCCCGCCGGCTGGACGGTACCGCCCGTCGAGGGCTGACCGGCGCATCGTGGGCGACACGCGAAACCGCAGCCTGTGGATCGCCGTCGGCGTGTCGGCGGTGGTGCACCTGGCCGTGCTGCTGATCCCCGGCTGGCGCCTGCCCAGCGAGGAGGCCAACGTGCTGCCGCCCCTCGACGCGCGCCTCGCGCCCCTGCCCAAGCCCAGCATCCGCCCTGTGGACGACGAGAAGCGCGTCGTCCTCGGCGATGCGCCAGCCCCGCGTCCCAAGCCCAAACCCCGCAAGCCGGCCCGACCGGCCGAGCCCACCGCGGCGACCGGCCCGGTGGCCAGCATCGCCCCCGATCCCACCTCGGGCAGCGGCACCGAAAGCACCGAAGACGCCGTCGCCGGCACCGACACCCAGCCCGCCGACAACACCCCGCCCGCCCCCGCGCCCGAAACCGAAACCGGCAAGGGCGGCCAGGGCAAGACCGGCAAACCCGCCGGCCCCAGCATCGCCGAGTTGTGGGCCTCGTCGGGCAAGGTGCAGTACAACGTGATCCGCGGCGAGCGCAATTTCATCATCGGCCGCACCACCCACGCCTGGACCCACGACGACGAGCACTACTCGATGGAGACGGTGATCGAAACCTCCGGCCTCGTCGGGCTGGTCAAGCCGTTCCGGATGGTCCAGCGCAGCGAGGGGCGGATCGGGCCGAAGGGCCTGCTGCCCGAGAAATTCACCGTCGAGCGCGACGGCCAGATGAAGGAGCGCGCCGATTTCGACTGGTCGTCCGCCAAGGTCGTGCTGGTGGCCGGCGACCGCCAGCGTGAGTTCTCCATCGCCGAAGGCGACCAGGATGTGCTGTCGCTGATGCATCACCTGTCCTTCCAGCCCGACGGCCCGCTGCGCGCCGAGCTGCTGGTGGTCACCGGCAAGAGCGCGGTGCGCTCGGTGATCGAGAACCTCGGCATCGAGGAGCTGGACATCCCCGCCGGCAAGGTTTCGGCCTACCATCTCGGCAGCACGGGGCACCGGGGCGAGCTCAAGATCGACATCTGGCTCGCCCGCGATTACGCCAACCTGCCGGTGCGCCTCAAGATCACCGACAAGAACGGCGACGTGCTCGATCAGGTGGCCACCGGCGTCGATCTCGGCGCCCGGGCTGCCGCCAAGGAGTGACTTCGGTTTAGACTCCGCCCCCGGGCCGCCTTCGCGCCGCCCCCGCCGGGTGCAAGCCCGGCCTACAGAACACAGCAATCAGTATCGGATTTCCATGACCATTACCGCCGCCCAGATCCAGTCCGCCAGCCAGGCCCTCCGTTCCGTCCTGCGCTTTGACTACCCCGCCGACTCGGTGCTGTCCCGTTATTTCCGCGACCTGCGCGAACTCGGCGCCCGCGACCGGGCCTTCGTCGCCGAGGCGGTCTATGGCGTGCTGCGCCGCCTGCGCACCCTCGAGCGCCTGTGCGGCGAGGACGTCTCCACCCGCAAGCTGGTGCTCGCCTGGCTCGCCCGCGTCGAGGGCCTCACCCTCCGCCAGCTGGGCGACGGCCTGCACGGCCGCGACACCGACTTCTTCACCCAGGTGAAGGGCCGCGAGATCGGCGAGCTGAGCTTCGCCGAGAGCGCCGACCTGCCCGACTGGCTGGCCGAGCGCCTGCTGGCGAGCCGCAGCGAGGCCGAGGTGCTGGCCCTCGCCCAGAGCCTCAACCGCCCGGCGCCCCTCGACCTGCGCGCCAACAGCCTCAAGCTCGACCGCGACGCGCTGGTTGAAAAGCTCCGCGCCGACGGCATCGCCTGCGCCCCGGGGCGGTATTCGCCGCTCGCCGTGCGCCTCGAAGGCAAGCCCGCGCTGCAAAAGCACCCGCAGTTCCTCGACGGCAGCTTCGAGGTGCAGGACGAAGGCAGCCAGCTGCTGGGTTTCCTGCTCCAGCCCAAGCGCGGCGAGATGGTCGTGGACTTCTGCGCCGGCGCCGGCGGCAAAACGCTGCTGCTGGGTGCGCTGATGCGCAACTCCGGCCGGCTGTACGCCTTTGACGTGTCCGACAAGCGGCTGTCCAAGCTCAAGCCGCGCATGGCCCGCTCCGGCCTCTCCAACATCCACCCGGTGGTGATCGCCAGCGAGAACGACCCGCGGGTCAAGCGCCTCGCCGGCAAGATCGACCGGGTGCTGGTGGATGCCCCGTGCAGCGGCCTCGGCACCCTGCGCCGCAACCCGGATCTCAAATGGCGCCAGAGCCCCGAGGCGCTGGCCGAGCTCACCGTCAAGCAGGCCGCGATCCTGGCCAGCGCCGCGCGCCTCGTGAAGCCGGGCGGCCGGCTGGTGTACGCCACCTGCAGCATCCTGCCCGAAGAGAACGAAGCCATTGTCGCCGCCTTCCTGGAAGCCAACCCGGGCTTCGTGGCCCTGAGCGCCGAAGAGGTGCTGGGCAAGCAGGGCATCGAGATCGCCTGTGGCGAACAGCTGCGCCTCACCCCGGCCGACCACGACACCGACGGCTTCTTTGCCGCGGTGCTGGAGCGCCAGGGCTGATGCACTTCCGCCGGCTGGGCTGGCTGGCCCTCGTGCTGGCCGCCCAGGTGACGGCGGCCGAGCGCGAACCCACGATCAACCTGCCCGCCCACGGGCGGGTCGAGCTCGCCTTCTCCCCCTGGAACGACCCCGAGCAGGCCCTGCTCGAAGCGATCGACGGCGCACGGGAACAAATCCTGGTGCAGGCCTATCTGTTTACGAGCAAGCCCCTCGCCCGGGGCCTGATCGCCGCCCACCGCCGCGGCGTGCGCGTCGAGGCGCTGCTCGACGCAGAATCCAACCGGCCGAACTCGCTCAGCGTGATGCCCGAGTTACTCAACGCGGGTATTCCCGTGGCGGTCGAAACACGTTACAACATCGCCCACAACAAGCTGATGATCATCGACCCGGCCTCGCGCCATGGGGCGGTGGCCACCGGCTCGTACAACTTCACCCGCTCTGCGCGGGTGGCCAATGCCGAGAACATGCTGATCCTGCGCGACAACCCCGCGCTGGCCCAGGCTTACGCCCGCAACTGGCAACGCCACCGGGCCGAAGCCCTGCGCCTGGACAGCCTGGACGATCTGCCGGCAAGACGAGGAAAACAGGATGGAAGAGAATCAGATCGCTGAACTGCTGATCGACTTGTGGAAGGACGTGCAGCAGCCGGCCATCTTCTGGCAGGTGGGCGCGCTGGCCGTGTGCCTGGTGCTGGCAGGGCTCATCACCCGCCAGATCAAGGGCGTGCTGCGCCGCCGCCGCGAAGCCAACCCCAGCCTGGCCGGCGCCGGCGAGGAGGGCCTGCGCCGGGTGATCTTCCCCCTCACCGCCCTGGGGCTGGTGGTGGTGGCGCGCATCATCCTCGGCCACTGGCACCACGTGAATCTCTTCAAGCTGGCGGTGCCGCTGCTGGGCGCGATGGCGGCCATCCGGCTCACGGTGCATGCCCTCAAGCGCAGCTTTCCCAGGGCCGGCTGGCTGGCCAGCTTCGAGCGCTTCTTCGCCACCGCCGCGTGGATCGTCGTGGCCCTGCAGATCATCGGCGTGCTGCCCACGGTGATCGACGGGCTGGAGCAGATCGGCTTTACTGTCGGCAAGGCCAAGATCAACCTGTGGATGCTGCTGCAGGGCGCGCTGACGGTGATGGTCACGATGCTGGTGGCGATGTGGGCCGCCGGCGTGCTCGAAAGCCGGCTGATGCGCACCGAGGGGCTGGATTCCAACCTCCAGCTGGTGTTCGCGCGGCTCTCCAAGGCGCTGCTGCTGGTGCTCGCGGTTACCATCAGCCTGCCGCTGGTGGGCATCGATCTCACCGCCCTGTCGGTGTTTGGCGGCGCGCTGGGCGTGGGCCTGGGTCTCGGCCTGCAGAAGATCGCCGCCAACTACGTGGCCGGCTTCATCCTGCTGCTGGATCGCTCGATCCGCATGGGCAACCTGATCTCGGTGGGCACCGAGCGGGGCGTGGTGAGCCAGATCACCACCCGCTACACCGTGCTCAAGGGCATGACCGGCATCGAATCCATCGTCCCCAACGAGACCCTGGTCGGCTCGGTGGTGCAGAACGAAACCTTCACCGATCCCAAGGTGCGCATTTCGCTGCCGATCCAGGTGAGCTACGCCACCGATCTCGAGAAGGCCATGGCCATCCTCGTCGAGGCGGCCCACCACCAGCCGCGGGTGATGAAGGACCCGGCCCCCGGCGCCTTCGTCGAGGCCTTTGCCGACAGCGGCATCAACCTCCAGCTGGGCTTCTGGATCCGCGATCCGGCCGAGGGCACCCTGGGCATCCGCTCGGCGATCAACCTGGAAATCTGGCGGCGCTTCAAGGCCGAAGGCATCGAGATTCCCTTCCCCCAGCGCGAGGTACGGATCCTCGGCGACGTGGCGGTGTCGACTAAAGACAACCCGCCTTCCTGACGATATGGGGTAAACCGCTGATCTGTCTTGGTTTGCCCACGGCGCTCGACTAGAATCGGGCGGTTGAACCCAATATTTCAAGGAACGCACTGCCGATGTTCTCCGGACTGCTCGATCTGCCCTGGTGGGGCTACGTTGTCGTCACGCTGGCGATGACCCATGTCACCATCGCCTCGGTCACCATTTTCCTGCACCGTCACCAGGCGCACCGGGCGCTCGACCTGCACCCGCTGCCGGCCCTGTTCTTCCGTTTCTGGCTGTGGCTCACCACCGGCATGGTCACCAAGGAGTGGGCGGCCATCCACCGCAAGCACCACGCCAAGTGCGAGACCGCCGAAGACCCCCACAGCCCGCAGATCCACGGCATCAACAAGGTGCTGTGGACCGGTGTCTTCCTCTACGTGAAGGAAGCCCGCAACAAGGAGACCATCCAGCGCTACGGTCACGGCACGCCGGATGACGCCTTCGAACGCAAGCTGTTCTCGCGCTTTCCCAAGTCCGGCATCCTGGTGATGCTGGCGGCCGACCTGCTGCTCTTCGGCATCTGGCCGGGCGTGCTGATCTGGGGCGTGCAGATGGTGTGGATTCCCTTCTGGGCGGCCGGGGTCATCAACGGCCTGGGCCACTTCTGGGGCTACCGCAACTACAACTGCTCCGACGCCTCCACCAACCTGCTTCCGTGGGGCATCCTGATCGGCGGCGAAGAGCTCCACAACAACCACCACAGCTTTGCCACCTCGGCCAAGCTGTCGGCCCGCTGGTACGAGTTCGACATCGGCTGGATGTACATCCGCATCCTCGAGATGCTCGGCCTCGCCCACGTCAAGAAGACCATCCCGACGCCGCGCTTCGGCGCCGCCAAGGCCCGCGCCGACTTCGACACCCTCCAGGCCATCATCACCCACCGCTACGACGTGATGACCCGCTACGTGCAGAGCCTGAAGGCCATCGCCCAGGAAGAATTCACCGCGCTCAAGGCCCAGTCCGAAGGCAAGTTCACCGTGCGCGAACTGCGCCGCTGGCTCGCGGCCGAAGAAGGCCAGCTGTGCGCCGAGGAGCGCCAGCGCCTCGCCACCGTGCTGAAGGACAGCAAACGCCTCGAAACCGTGGTGATGATGCGTGACGAGCTCACCGCCCTGTGGGCGCGCTCCTCCGCCAGCAGCGAGCAGCTCCTGCAGCAACTGCAGGACTGGATCGCCCGCGCCGAGCAAAGCGGCATCCGCCAGCTCGAGGATTTCTCGCTGCGCCTGCGCCGCTACGCCTGACGCATCACGCCCTCCCCCGCCCGGAGCGTCCGCTCCGGGCAGCGTCTTTCCCCATGCTCATCCTCTTCAACAAGCCCTACGGGGTGCTGTGCCAGTTCACCGGCGAACCGGGCAAGGCCACCCTGGCGGATCACATCGACCTGCCCGGCGTGTATGCCGCCGGCCGGCTGGACGCCGACAGCGAGGGCTTGCTGGTACTGACCGACGACGGCGCCCTCCAGCAGCGCATCGCCGATCCCCGCCACAAGCTGCCCAAGACCTACCTCGTGCAGGTCGAAGGCATCCCCGACGAGGCCGCCCTGGCGCGGCTGCGCGCCGGTGTCGATCTGGGCGATTTCGTCACCAGACCCTGCGAGGCGCGCCTCGCCGACGAGCCTGCCTGGCTGTGGCCGCGCAACCCGCCGATCCGCGAACGCAAGGCGATTCCGGTGAGCTGGATCGAGATCGTCCTGCGCGAGGGCAAGAACCGGCAGGTCCGGCGGATGACCGCCAAGGTCGGTTTCCCCACCCTGCGCCTGATCCGCGTGCGCATCGGCGACTGGACCCTCGACGGCATCGAGCCCGGCAGCTGGCAGGCGACCACGCCGCCGCCAGCCCTGCAGACGCCCCGCCGCCCGCCCGCGCCGCCCTCCGGCTCCTCCGGGCGACGACAGCCCGCAACCGGACGTGCTAAGGTTGCCCGTCCCCGCAAACCTGTCTGAATGAACTTCCGATGACTGCGCTTCCGCTTCGCTGCGCGGCCCTGCTGGCCGCCCTGGTCGCCCTTCCGGCTGCGGCCGAAACCCAGATGCCGGTGACCGAACTCACCATCGGCATGTTCCGCATCGAGGCCGAAGTGGCCGCCAACGACGAGCACCGCCAGCGCGGCCTGATGCAGCGCAAGGCCATGCCGGCCAACCGCGGGATGCTGTTCGTGTTCACCGAACCCCAGCGCCACTGCATGTGGATGAAGAACACCCTGCTGCCGCTGTCCGTGGCCTTTCTCGACGACGAAGGGCGCATCGTGAACGTCGAAGACATGAAGCCCCAGACCGAGGACAACCACTGCGCCGCGAAGCCGGCACGCTTTGCGCTGGAGATGAACCAGGGCTGGTTCCGCCAGAAGGGCCTGGGCGCCGGCGTGAAGATCAACGGCGTCACACCCCTGGCCGGCTACGGCCGCTGAGGGATCGCCAGCCCCGTAGAATCGTTCGCGGCAGCGCCCGGCTGCCTCTGCTCGACGGGCGACTCAGCCGATCGGCGTGAGCTTGGCCACTGCCAGCATCAGCCACTTGGCGCCGGATTCGGCAAACTTCACCTGCACCCGCGCATCGCTGCCGCTGCCTTCGGCGGCCACGATCACCCCTTCGCCAAAGCGGATGTGGCTCACCGCCTGGCCAATCGACAGCCCGCCCAGATCGCGGGATTTCTGCGGCGGGGGCGGCGGCATCGACGGGGCGGCGGGCTTGCTCGAACCCGGGTTGTAATAGCGCGGCGACGGCTCCGACACGAAGCTGCGCCGCGGGTTGGGCGGGGTGAGCCACTTGGTCAGCGCTTCCGGGATTTCCTCGAGGAAGCGCGAGCGCAGGTTGTAGCGCACCTGGCCGTGGAGCATCCGGCTCTGGGTGAAGCTCAGGTACAGGCGCTGGCGGGCGCGCGTCACCGCCACGTACATCAGCCGGCGCTCCTCCTCCAGCCCGTCGGATTCGAGGATGCTGTTCTCGTGGGGAAACAAGCCCTCCTCCAGCCCCGACAGGAACACCACGTCGAACTCCAGCCCCTTGGCGGCGTGCACCGTCATCAGCTGCACCGCCTCGGTGCCCGCGTCGGCCTGGTGGTCGCCGGCTTCCAGCGAGGCGTGGGCGAGGAACTCGGCCAGCACCGTGCCGGTATCGGTGCCCATGTCAGCCGGGCGTTCGCCCGAGCCCACCTCGGCATTGAAGTTGGCCGCGGCGTTGATGAGTTCGTCCAGGTTCTCGAGGCGCTCCTGGCCTTCCTTCTCGTTCTTGTAATGAGTGCGCAGGCCCGACATCTCGATGACGTGATCCACCATCTCGTGGAGCGGCAGCGCGGCGGTTTCCTGGCGCAGGCGCTCGATCAGCCCGACAAATTGCGCCAGCGACGTGCCCGGCTTGCCCGAAAGATGCGGCACCGTCTGGTAGAGCGGCGTATTCCAGGTGCGCGCCGCGTCCTGCAGGGCTTCGAGTGAGCGGGCGCCGATACCGCGGGTCGGGAAGTTCACCACCCGCGTGAAGGCCGTGTCGTCGTCCGGATTGGCGATCAGGCGCAGGTAGGCCAGCGCGTGCTTCACCTCCTGACGCTCGAAGAAGCGCAGGCCGCCATACACCCGGTAGGCCACGCCGCTGGAGAACAGCTGGTGCTCCAGCACCCGCGACTGGGCGTTGGAGCGGTACAGCAGCGCGATGTCGGAACGGCTGATGCCTTCGCGCACCAACGACTGCACCTCCTCGACGATGAAGCGCGCCTCGTCGCTGTCGGTGAAGGCCTCATACACGCGGATCGGCTCGCCGGCGCCCCGGTCGGTCCACAGGCTCTTGCCGAGGCGCTTGCTGTTGTTGGAGATCAGCGCGTTGGCCGCATCCAGGATGTTGCCGTGGGAGCGGTAGTTCTGTTCCAGGCGGATCACCGCCGGCACTTTGAAATCCCGCTCGAAATCCCGCATGTTGCCGATCTCGGCGCCCCGGAAGCGGTAGATCGACTGGTCGTCGTCGCCCACGCAGAACAAGCAGGCGCAGCCTTCGTCACCGTTCCCCGCCAGCAGCTTGAGCCAGCGGTACTGCAGCACGTTCGTATCCTGGAACTCATCCACCAGGATGTGGCGGAAGCGGGCCTGGTAATGCCTTCGGATCGGCTCGTTGCGCTCCAGCAGCTCGTAGCTGCGCAGCAGCAATTCAGGGAAATCCACAACTGCCTCGCGCTGGCATTGGGCCTCATACTCCATGTAAAGCTCGACCCGACGTCGGGTGTAGTCGTCCCACGCTTCTACTGCAGCCGGCCTGATGCCGGCTTCTTTCTGGCCGTTGATGAAGTGCTGGAGCTCCCGCGGCGGAAACTTCTCGTCGTCAACGTTAAGGGTCTTCAGCAGGCGCTTGATCGAAGCCAGCTGGTCGCCCGAATCGAGGATCTGGAACAGCTGCGGCAGGCCGGCCTCCCGGTGATGGGCGCGCAGGAAGCGGTTGCACAGACCATGGAAGGTGCCGATCCACATGCCGCGGGTGTTGATCGGAAACATCGCCGACAGGCGGGTGAGCATCTCCTTGGCGGCCTTGTTGGTGAAGGTCACGGCCAGGATGCCCTGGGCGCTGCAGAAGCCGTTCTGGATCAGCCAGGCGATGCGCGTCGTCAGCACCCGGGTCTTGCCCGAGCCGGCGCCGGCCAGGATCAGCGCATGCTGGGGCGGCAAGGTGACGGCGGCCAGTTGTTCGGGGTTCAGGTTGTCGAGAAGCTGGGACATGGCGAGGGAAAGGGTTCGTGAGTTCGACTGCGAAGCGCGCCATTCTACCGCCCCGGCCCCTGCAGGACGCCGCCGCAAAACGGGCAACGGTGATGTTGCAAAAACGCAAATCACCGTGACGCAATTCATTCATCGCCGACGAGCGGCACTTGCAGTGAGTGGGTGGCTTGCCTAGAATGAAGTTGTGCAGTGCAGCAAACAATTCGAAACAGAAGTCAAAAACCTTTGTTTCGCAATGGCTTTATACTGATCGTAAAATACTGCAACGCAACAGAGAGCCAAAAGACTGCGCCACGACACCAAACCGGCGCAGCAAAACAGGAGTAACAGCCATGAAAGCACCGAAAAATCTTCCCTGGCACGCCCGCAAGGCCGGCGTGTCCATCGAGCGCGCCGAAGCCCTGTGGCGCAAGGCCGTCCGTGAAGCCACCGCCGACACCGGCTGGGTTGGCACTTCCGAATTCTGGGGCGCGGCAGAAGCCCGCTTCCTCGACCTGCTCAAGCAGGAACAGAACACCCTCTGTACGCCGCACGTCGAAGCCTTCGTGCGCAGCCAGCACCGCATGGGCCTGCTGCCCCTCCTGGCCGCCGAAGAGATGATCGCCGCGATGTCTGCCAACTGGCAGCGCTTCTGCACCCAACTGCGCAAGGCCGCCTGACGCTGCCTGCAAGGCCCCGGAAAGGGGCCAGCAAACCGTGTTTTTCTCCCTCCTCTCCCTTGTGGAGATTTGACGGCGTCTGTCGCAAGGCAGACGCCGCTTTTTTTCGTCCATCGCCGGGGAGGCGCGAAGGAAACCCCCGTCCCCTTATCTGGTTCGTCAATCACCCTGCAGATCGGACTTCAGTCCGACATCACGGATCGAGCAGCCGACGGTTGTCGGACTGAAGTCCGACCTACAGGGCAGACCGAGGCTGTCGGCGCAAACCGGTCGCCGGCCCTCCCCCCCCTGATATAATCTGCAACTTTGCATCCCTCACCGGAGTTCAATGTGCTGATTTCCAACGCCTTTGCCCAGGCCGCCCCGGCCGCCGCGCAAGACCCGATGTCCACGTTCACCGGCCTCCTGCCGATGATCCTCATGTTCATCGTGCTGTGGTTCCTGATGATCCGCCCGCAGATGAAGCGCGCCAAGGAACACAAGGCCCTCCTCGAAGGTCTGCAGAAGAACGACGAAGTGCTCACCCAGGGTGGCATCGTCGGCAAGGTCACCCAGATCAGCGACGGCTACGTGCACGTCGAAGTGGCCCCCAACACCCAGATCGTCGTCCAGAAGCAATCCATCGGCGCCGTGCTCCCCAAGGGCACCCTCAAGTCGATCTGATCGCCATCCGGCCGGGGCCCTGCTCCGGCCGTTTCGCATCGCAGCACCGTCTCTGCAACACCTGTTTCCTCTCCTTTTCGCCAGACCATGAACCGCTACCCTCTCTGGAAAAATCTCCTCATCGGCATCGTCCTGCTGTGGGGACTGATCTACACCCTGCCGAATTTCTACGGAGAGGTGCCCGCCGTCCAGGTCTCCAGCGGCAAGGCCACCCTCAAGCTCGACGCCAGCGCCACCATGGCCCGCGTCGAAGAGAGCCTCAAGGCCGCGGGCATCGCCCATGACGGCCTGTTCGCCGATCTCACCAGCGTGCGCGCGCGCTTCCGCGACACCGACACCCAGCTCAAGGCCAAGGACGCCATCGAGAAGGCCTTCAACCCGGATGCCGCCGACCCTTCTTACGTGGTCGCGCTCAACCTGCTGTCGGCCAGCCCCCAGTGGCTCACCTCGATCCACGCGCTGCCCATGTACCTGGGCCTCGACCTGCGCGGCGGCGTGCACTTCCTGCTCCAGGTGGACATGAAGGGCGCCGTCACCAAGCGCCTCGACGCCACCGCCGGCGACCTGCGCACCCTGCTGCGTGACAAGAATGTCCGCCACGCCGGCATCGGCCGTGAAGGCGCCGCCGTCGTCATCAAGTTCCGCGACACCGAAACCCAGGCCCGCGCCCGGAGCGTGATCTCCGCCGCCAACAACGATCTGCAGCTGGTCGAAGGCCAGGACGGCGCCGACTACAAGCTCACCGCCAGCCTCACTCCCCTGGCCCAGAAGACCATCCAGGAATTCGCCATCCGCCAGAACATCTCCACCCTGCACAACCGGATCAACGAGCTCGGCGTGGCCGAACCGGTGATCCAGCAGCAGGGCCTCGACCGCATCGTGGTGCAGCTGCCCGGCGTACAGGACGTGGCCAAGGCCAAGGACATCCTGGGCCGCACCGCCACCCTCGAAATCCGCCTGGTGGATGACACCCCGGGCGGCCTCGAAGCCGCGCTGCAAGGCAACGTGCCGCCGGGCACCGAGCTCTACACCGAGCGTGGCGGCAACCCGCTGCTGGTCAAGAAGCAGGTCGTCCTCACCGGCGAGCGCCTCACCGACGCCCAGCCCGGCTTCGACGGCCAGACCCACGAAGCCGCCGTGCATCTCACCCTGGATTCCGCCGGCGCCCGCATCTTCAAGGACATCACCCGCGAGAACATCAACAAGCGCATGGCCATCCTGCTCATCGAAAAGGGCAAGGGCGAAGTCGTCACCGCCCCTGTGATCCGCTCCGAGATCGGCGGCGGCCGCGTGCAGATCTCCGGCCGCATGACCTCCGAGGAAGCCACCGACACCGCCCTGCTGCTGCGCGCCGGCTCGCTGGCCGCCCCGATGGAGATCATCGAGGAGCGCACCATCGGCCCGAGCCTTGGCGCCGAGAACATCTCCAAGGGCTTCCACTCCACCCTGTGGGGCTTCGTGGCGATCGCCATCTTCATGTGCGCCTACTACATGCTGTTCGGCCTTGTGTCGGTGCTCGCGCTGGCCTCCAACCTGCTGCTGCTGGTCGCCCTGCTGTCGCTGCTCCAGGCCACGCTCACCCTGCCCGGCATCGCGGCCATCGCGCTCACCCTGGGCATGGCGATCGACGCCAACGTGCTGATCAACGAACGCATCCGCGAAGAGCTGCGCAACGGCTCCACGCCCCAGGCCGCCATCCACGCCGGCTACGACCGGGCCTTCGACACCATTCTCGACTCCAACGTCACCACCCTGATCGCCGGCATTGCCCTGCTGGTCTTCGGCTCCGGCCCGGTGCGCGGCTTTGCGGTGGTGCATTGCCTCGGCATCCTCACCTCCATGTTCAGCGCCATCCTCGTCTCGCGCGGGCTGGTCAACCTGATCTACGGCAAGAAGCGCAAGCTCGAAAAGCTCGCCATCGGCCAGGTGTGGAAACCGGGCATCTGATGCCCCCGGGCGGGGGCGTCGGGCTGAAGCCCGACCTACAAATCCCCGCCCCCGCAGCACCCTGTAGGTCGGACTTCAGCCCGACAACGGCAACCTCAGCAACATCAACTCCAGCACGGAGCGCATCACCGCCATGGAATTCTTCAAGATCCGTAAAGACATCCCCTTCATGAAGCACGCGCTGGTGTTCAACGTCATCTCGTTGATCACCTTCCTGCTCGCGGTGTTCTTCCTGGCCACCAAGGGCCTGCATTTCAGCGTCGAGTTCACCGGCGGCACCCTGATGGAAGTCAGCTACGCCGAGCCCCCGGCCCTCGAAAAGCTCCGCGACGCCCTCGGCAAGGAAGGCTACCAGGACGCCCAGGTGCAGAACTTCGGCAGTTCCCGCGACGTGCTGATCCGCCTGCCCAACCGCTCCGGCGACGAGACCGCCAAGGTCAGCGAGAAGGTGATGGCCAGCCTCGCCGCCATCGACGGCCCCAAGGCCGAGCTGCGCCGCGTCGAATTCGTCGGCCCGCAGGTGGGCAAGGAGCTCGCCTCCGACGGCGCCATGGCCCTGCTGCTGGTGATCGGCGGCATCGTGCTCTATCTGGCAATGCGCTTCGAATGGCGCTTCGCCGTCTCGGCCATCATCGCCAACCTTCACGACGTCATCATCATCCTGGGCTTCTTCGCACTGTTCCAGTGGGAGTTCTCGCTGCCGGTGCTCGCCGCCACCCTCGCGGTGCTCGGCTACTCGGTGAACGAATCGGTCGTCGTGTTCGACCGGGTGCGCGAAACCTTCAAGAAGAAGCGCGGCCTGACCACCCCGCAGGTCCTCGACCACGCCATCACCAGCACCATCAGCCGCACCATCATCACCCACGGCAGCACCCAGATGATGGTCCTCTCGATGCTGCTGTTCGGCGGCGAGACCCTCTACTACTTCTCGCTGGCCCTCACCATCGGCATCTGCTTCGGCATCTACTCCTCCGTCCTCGTCGCCAGCCCGCTGGTCATGTGGCTCGGCGTGAGCCGCGAACAGTTCATGCAGGTGAAGAAGGAAAAGCAGGAAGCCGTGGTCTGATCCCCGGCACTGCACAGCATCAAGGGCTGCCCCAGGGCAGCCCTTTCTTTTTGGTGCGGCGGCCGGAACGCTCCTTTTCAGGGGCCAGTCCGGACACCCGCCGTACGAGTCCATCCACGGATGAATCCCCCCGCGACCTGCGGCTTCGGCCCCACCTACCCTCGCCTTTTGACGGCAGCAAGCCCTCCCCGGGCCGCTAACCAACGCACCCGACTCGCCTCGACATCGCACGATCTGCTCGATCCGAGTTGCCGATGGCCTCTCCGGCATGCCGAGCACGTCGCGATCTTCGGCCTCTGCCGCCCATTTTTATAAGTCCTTTATCCGGCCGCATCCCCTTTTTCGAATCTTTTGATACCGCCTTCCCTAGCATGAAGGTACCGAAAAGTCCGATCCGAAAGGGGAAATCATGGATCTCGTTTACATCGTCCTCACCGGCGCCTTCCTGGCGTTGATGATTGGCTTCGCGGTCGGTTGCGACCGCCTGGGGGGCCGCAAATGAGCTGGCCCTATGTTTTCGGCGCCATCGCCGCTGTCGCGCTGCTGATCTATCTCGTCGCGGCGCTGCTCAAACCGGAGGACTTTTCATGACCTCCCATGCCTGGCTCCTTCTGGGCGCCTTCCTGGCCGTACTGCTGCTGTCAGCCAGGCCTCTCGGTCAGTACATTGCCCACGTGATGGAGGGGCGGTTCCGTTCAGGCCGCCCTGTCGAGAACTTCCTGTATCGCCTGTGCGGCGTAAAGGCCGACGAGGAAATGAACGGGCTGCGCTACGCGTTGGCGCTCATCCTGTTCAATGGACTCGGCGTCCTGGCCGTGTATGCGCTCCAGCGCCTGCAGGCCGTGTTGCCGCTCAATCCGCAGCAGATGGCGGCTGTCACGCCGGACTCTGCCTTCAACACCGCCATCAGCTTTGTGACCAACACGAACTGGCAAGGCTACGGCGGCGAATCGACCATGGGCTATCTGGTCCAGATGCTCGGCCTGACGGTGCAGAACTTCCTCTCCGCGGCGACCGGCATCGTCGTGGTGATCGCCTTGATCCGCGGCATCGCCCGGCACAGCACCGCCACCATCGGCAACGCCTGGGTGGATCTGACCCGCGCCACCTTGTACCTGCTCCTGCCGCTTTCCGTGGTGATGGCGGTCGTCCTGGTTGGCCAGGGCGTGATCCAGAACTTCGACGCCTATCGCGACGTGGCGACGCTGGAAGTCACCCACTACGACGCGCCGAAGCTGGATGCGGCCGGGCTGCCGCTGAAAGACGCCAACGACGCGCCAATCACCGAACCTGCCGAAACGAATACCCAGACCCTGGCCATGGGTCCGGTGGCCTCCCAGGAAGCCATCAAGCTGCTCGGCACCAACGGCGGTGGCTTCTTCAACGCCAACTCGGCCCACCCGTATGAAAACCCGACGCCGCTCGCCAATTTCATCGAGATGTTGGCCATATTCCTGATACCGGCCGCCTTGTGCGTGACCTTCGGGCGGCTGGTGGGCGACGAGCGCCAGGGATGGGCCGTGCTTGCCGCGATGACGCTGATGTTCGTGGCAATGGCGTGGTCCGCGATGACCTTCGAGCAGCAGGGCAATCCCGGGCTTGCTGCGCTGGGCGTGGATCAAGGTGTCAGCGCCTCGCAGCCGGGCGGCAACATGGAAGGCAAGGAGACCCGTTTCGGCATCGCGGATTCGGCACTCTTCGCGACCGTCACCACCGCCGCATCCTGTGGCGCGGTCAACGCCATGCACGACTCCTTCACGCCCCTCGGCGGCCTGGTTCCGCTGGCCAACATGCAGCTCGGCGAGGTGGTCTTCGGCGGGGTCGGCACGGGCCTTTACGGCATGCTGGTGTTTGCAATCCTGGCCGTCTTCATTGCGGGCCTGATGATCGGCCGAACCCCGGAATATCTGGGCAAGAAGATCGAGGCCTACGAGATGAAGATGAGCTCCATCGCCATCCTCGTCACCCCGCTGCTGGTCCTCCTCGGCACCGCCGTCGCCGTGATGACTGAAGCCGGCCGGGCCGGCATCGCGAACCCCGGCGCCCACGGGTTCTCGGAAATCCTCTACGCCCTGACTTCCGCCGCCAACAACAACGGCAGCGCCTTTGCCGGCCTGTCCGCCAACACGCCCTTTTACAACGTGCTGCTGGCCGTGGCGATGTGGTTCGGCCGCTTCGGCGTGATCGTGCCGGTGCTGGCGATGGCTGGCTCCCTCGCGGCCAAGAAGCGGATACCGGCGAGCGCCGGAAGCATGCCGACCCACGGCCCGCTGTTCGTCACCCTGCTGATCGGCACCGTGTTGCTGGTGGGGCTGCTCAACTATGTGCCTGCGCTGGCCCTGGGGCCGGTCATCGAGCATCTGCTGTTGTGGATGGCGGCTTGAGGAGAAAGACATGACCAAGAAGACCTTTACCCTGTTCGATCCCGCGCTGGCCGTCCCGGCCATGCGTGAGGCCGTGCGCAAACTCAGCCCGGCCGTGCAATGGCGCAACCCGGTGATGTTCGTGGTGTACGTCGGCAGCATCCTCACCACCCTGCTGGCAATCCAGGCGCTGGGCGGCGAAGGTGAAGCCCCGGCCGGTTTCATCATCGCCATTTCCGTGTGGCTCTGGTTCACGGTGCTCTTCGCCAATTTCGCGGAAGCCCTGGCGGAAGGCCGCAGCAAGGCCCAGGCGGCATCCTTGCGCGGGCTCAAGCGGGAAACCTGGGCCAAGAAGCTGCTGGAGCCCCGTTACGGCGGCAAGTGGCAGCTGGTTCAGGGCAATGACCTGCGCAAAGGGGATGTCGTGGTGGTCGAGGCGGGCGATATCGGCCAGTCGGTGATCCCTGCGGACGGCGAAGTGATCGAAGGTGTGGCGTCGGTGGATGAGTCTGCCATCACGGGCGAGTCCGCTCCGGTGATCCGCGAGTCGGGCGGCGACTTCTCGGCCGTCACCGGCGGTACCCGCGTGCTGTCGGACTGGATCGTGATCCGCGTCACCGCCAACCCGGGCGAAACCTTCGTCGACCGGATGATCGCGATGGTTGAAAACGCCAAGCGTCAGAAGACCCCCAACGAGATCGCGCTGACCATTCTGCTGGTCGCGCTGACCATCGTGTTCCTCGGCGTCACCGTCACGCTGCTGCCGTTCTCGCAGTTCAGCGTCGACGTGTCCGGCGCCGGCAGGCCGGTGGGCATGACCGTGCTGGTGGCCCTGCTGGTGTGCCTGATTCCCACCACCATCGCGGGCCTGCTGTCGGCCATCGGCGTGGCCGGCATGAGCCGGATGATGCAGGCCAACGTGATCGCCACTTCGGGCCGCGCCGTGGAGGCTGCGGGTGACGTGGATGTGCTGCTGATGGACAAGACCGGAACCATCACGCTGGGCAACCGCCAGGCATCCGCGTTCCTGCCGGCGGACGGGGTCAGCGAATCCGATCTGGCCAACAGCGCCCAGCTCGCCTCCCTTGCCGACGAGACCCCGGAGGGGCGCAGCATCGTGGTTCTCGCCAAGCAGAAGTACGACCTGCGCGAACGCGACATCCATGCGCTGGCCGCCCATTTCGTGCATTTCTCGGCCCAGACGCGCATGAGCGGTGTCGACCTGGGCGACAAGCAGATCCGCAAAGGCGCCGCAGAAGCGATTCGACACCACGTCGAAACCCTTGGCGGCAGCTTCCCGGCCTCGGTCAGCGCCCGGGTCGATGAGGTCGCCCGCCGCGGCAGCACGCCGCTGGTCGTCTCGGAAGGAAAGCGCGTGCTCGGGGCGATCGAGCTCAAGGACATCGTCAAGGGCGGCATCAAGGAACGTTTTGTCGAACTGCGTCGGATGGGCATCAAGACCGTGATGGTCACGGGCGACAACCGCGTCACCGCCGCCGCCATCGCAGCCGAGGCCGGCGTGGACGACTTCCTGTCGGAAGCCACCCCCGAAGCCAAGCTCGCCCTGATCCGCCAGTACCAGGCCGAGGGACGCCTGGTGGCGATGACCGGCGATGGCACCAACGATGCACCGGCGCTGGCCCAGGCCGACGTGGCGGTCGCGATGAACACCGGCACCCAGGCCGCCAAGGAGGCCGGCAACATGGTGGATCTGGACTCCAACCCCACCAAGCTCATCGAAGTGGTGGAGACCGGCAAGCAGATGCTGATGACACGCGGCTCGCTCACCACCTTCAGCATCGCCAACGACATCGCCAAGTACTTCGCCATCATTCCCGCGGCCTTCGTCGGCACCTACCCGCAGCTTGCCGCCCTCAACGTGATGGGGCTCAGCAATCCGGCGTCGGCCATCCTCTCGGCCGTGATCTTCAACGCGCTGATCATCGTGTTCCTGATCCCGCTGGCGCTCAAGGGCGTGCCCTATCGCCCCCTCGGCGCGGCCACGCTGCTACGCCGCAACATGGCCATCTACGGTCTGGGCGGCATCCTGGTGCCCTTCGTGGGGATCAAGCTGATCGACCTTTGCCTTGCCGCCACAGGCCTCGCCTGAAACTGGAGACACAACCATGAAAAACCTCTTGCGCCCCGCCCTCAGCGTCTTCGTGGTGTTGAGCGCCGTCACCGGCCTTGCCTACCCGCTGGCCGTCACCGGGATCGCCAGCGTGGCCTTTCCCGAACAGGCCGCCGGCAGCCTGATCCTGAAGGACGGACAGCCCGTGGGATCCAGCCTGATCGGACAGCACTTCAGCGACCCGAAGCACTTCTGGGGCCGCCCGTCCGCCACCGCCCCGCAGCCCTATAACGCGACAGCGTCGTCCGGTTCCAACCAGGGGCCGCTCAACCCGGCGCTCATCGACGCGGTGAAGGCGCGTATCGAAGCCCTGCGCGCCGCCGATCCGGGCAATACGACACCCGTGCCCGCAGATCTGGTGACGGCATCGGCGAGCGGGCTCGACCCGCACATCAGCCCGGCCGCCGCTGCATGGCAGGTCGGACGGGTGGCGCGAGCACGCGGTCTGCCGGCGGCCACGGTTGGCGCGCTGGTCGACGCCCACACGGACGGCCGCCAATGGGGCTTGCTCGGCGAACCCCGGGTCAATGTCCTCAAGCTCAACCTGGCGCTGGATGCGCTGAAAAACTGAATCTGGAGCCACGAAAACCAATGTCGAATACGATCCAACGCCTCACCGTGCTGGCCCTGACGGCCACCGCCTTCCACGCCCCGGCCCATTCGCAGCAGGATGCGGAAGTCTCCGCCGCCCAGCCCTCGCTGACGGCCAATGTCGGTCTCTTCAGCAGCTACCGCTTCCGGGGGCTTGACCAGACCTTCGGCAAGCCGGCCATCCAGGGCGGCTTCGATTACGCCCATGCCTCCGGGCTGTATGCCGGCAACTGGAACTCCAATGTCAGCAGTGGCGCCGGCTACCCCGAGGGAAGCCTGGAAATGGATTTCTACGGTGGTTACAAGACTTCGCTCGGTGATGTCGGCCTCGACATGGGGCTGCTGTATTACTACTACCCCGGCACACACCTGGACAATGCCTTCGCGGGCGTGAATCGCCGCCACCCGGGCGCAAGCGCAAGCGGAGGCGTCACCAACGGCGAGCTCTACATCGCAGGAAGCTGGCGTTTCCTCACCCTGAAGTACTCGCACGCCGTCACGGAGTACTTCTCGATGCCCGGCACCCGGGGAACGGGCTATGTGGATCTGTCGGCCACCCACGACTTCGGCAACGGCTACGTGCTCGGCGCCCACGTCGGCCGGCTGCTGCTGCGCGACTTCTCCTACCTCAATGCCGACGGCTCGACCTATGACGGCCGCTACACCGACTGGCGCATCGGCGTCACCCGGGACATGTCCGGCTGGATCGTTGGCCTTGCCTACGTGGGCACCAACGCACAGGGGCGCTGCGGCAACGGAGAGTTCTACTGCTTCAGCAGCAGCATGCAGCGCGACGGAACCGGAAGTGGTTCGCAGAGCCGCGATGCCGGCCGGGGCGTGACCATCGTGTCGATCAGCCGAAGCTTCTGACGCACCCTCGGGAGGATACGAACATGATTTCGATTGCCGACATCCTGCTTCCCGAAGACATCCTGCTCGACCTGGATGTCAGCGGCGCAACCGCGCTCTTCGATCAGGTTGGTCAGGTCATGCAACGATGGCATGGACTACCCCGCGCGGTGGTCGCCGACGCGCTGGCACAACGGGAAGCCTTTGGCTCCACGGCCCTGGGCCAGGGGGTCGCGATTCCCCACGGGCGCGTCAAGGGCCTGCAACTGACCCACGCCGCCTATGTGAGACCGCGCCGTCCGCTGCCTTTCCAGGCGCCCGACGACAAGCCCGTCTCGGACTTCATCGTGCTGCTGGTTCCCGAACGTGCGACGAACTCCCACCTGGGGATTCTCGCCGGGGTTTGCGGCTTGTTCACCGACCCACACTTTCGCGAAGCCTTGCACGCCTGCAATGACCCTTACGCGATTCAGGCGCTTTTCCGCACCCGGCTGGCCGCCGCGGCGTAAAGGGATCGCATGATGAGTACGGCACTTGCGCCCAACGCACTCGGAAAGGAACAGGCCCAGGTTCTTGCCGAAGCCCTTCCCTACATCCACGCCTTCCACGGAAAGACCTTCGTCATCGACTACGAGCGGAGCAACGTCGGACATCCCGTGGCCTGGAACAGCCTGGGGCGTGACCTCGCCCTGCTCAGTCTCGTCGGGCTCCGACTGGTCGTCATCCATCGCGGCAACGTTCTCAACGCGGAGCTGGTCAGCCTGATCAACCGTCACGGCGGCCGGGCGGCCGGCCTGACCGGTGTGGATGGGCGCTTCCTGCAACTACGGACGGCACCCATGGAGGCGCAATGCAACGGCGGTCTCGAGATCGGCGTGATCGACACGACCCTGCTGCAGATGCACTTCGCTAAAGGCTTCCTGCCGGTCATTCGCCCGCTGGCTTCGGCCCCGGACGGCCAGGTGCATCCTGCCGATGGCGCGCAGGTGGCCGCGGCCCTCGCGGCACACCTGCGGGCGTCCAAGCTGATCGTCATGCGGGATGCGGCCGGCCTGACCGACGCCAACGGGCAGATCGTCCATCGCCTATCAGCCACCGAGGCTGAAACACTCGGCGCGGAGGGGCGCAACGCGCATCTGGTGCGCGCCTTGCGCGCGGGTGTCGGCGCCGTGCATGTGGTCGACGCGCGGCGTCCCGATGTCCTGCTACTTGAGATCCTGACCCGCGAAAGCCGTGGCACCTTGGTCTTACCGGATGGATTGGCCAGCCTGGTCGCCACGAGTGCGCGATACCTGTCAACGGATGAATGAGGAGATGACCGTGATCCCGGATGAACTATGCGTTGGAATCGTTGCAAGCGAGAACGCCTGCGAAGTGGCCGAGCTGGACGCATCCAGCGTGCCCGAACCTGTCGAGTTTCCGACTTCGCCACTCGGGCGCGCGGCCTTGCGGGTCTATCTGGCCGGCCAGGGCCGCCCCCTGCGCCTCGCGGTTTCTGGTGATGCCGCCATGGGCATGGCCTTTGCCGTCGGCCCCACCGCAAACTGCAACACCTACATCGTGGCCCCGGGCGTGGCGGATCATCCTGTCGCCCTGGCGCGCTATGCCGCCCGGGCCGTGTGACCGATGCCGGTGCATGTATGTCCGGTGTGCAAGACGCCGCATGACGTCCCGGCCGGACTTCACCGGCTCGCGGCCGGTCGGGCGCTGACGTGCTCGCCAAAGTGCAAGCTTGCACTCGGCGCGCTTGTTCGGCAGCGCGTGCTTGCCGAGATGGCCGAAGCGGCGGAAGGCAGGCGGCAAGACCGCAGGCACGCTGACGGAGACGGATGATCCATGTCCCACGACGACACCGACCTGGGGACGCTCGGTTGCTTCCTACCCCGCGCGCCAGCGGGCTATGGCTGGCGAACCTTGCAGGTCGAGACGGATGGCGCAGTGCTGCGCGAAGCCTGGAACGGGCTGGCGCAGACGATGCGCGACACCTCGATCTGGGCGACGTGGCGGAACTGCCTGGTCTTTCCCGAAAGTGGAGATTTTGCCCGGGGCTTCGTGCACGTGATCGGGTTGTGCTCGCGGGATGGCAGCATCGCCGCCGTCGTCGCCGAAGCCGAGGCCATCACCCGGGCAGGATACGGCGAGGTGGTCTTTCATGTGCGACCGGACTTCCGGGGGCACGGTCTTGGTCGGCTGGCATTGTCGGCGGGCGTTGGACTGGCACGGTGGCGGGCGCGCCGGGTTGCCATATGCCAGTATGGCGCCCGCGGTCCCGTGACCGAATGCCCCCGCGGCGTGCGTACGCTGCGCCAGCCAACGCATCACGGCCATTACCTGGAGGCACATTACGGGCTGACGCGGCGAAGGTGGCTGGCTGCCCTGTGCTGCCGTCATTGGAAGACAATTGCGGCATCGCTGGCGCCAGCAGTTGAACATCGGTAAAGAAAAGGAGCGCGATGCTTTCTCAGCCAGCCCACCTCGTTCGCCACTTCCGGGACATCCTTGTGTGGCCGGTGCAGATCCGCCCTGGCTTCGCGGGGGAGAACATCGCCCGCATCCATCACCTGATGACCGAAGGCGGATGCTGGGCGCCGGTGGACGACGAGTTCACCGCCGACCCACGGGATTTCCAGGAGCGCCATTACAAGGAGTTCGTGGCGTTCCTGCCCTATGTGCAGCGTTTTCTGTACGGGGAAAGCCGCTCCGGCATGCCGGACGGTCCGGCCGGCCGCGCGGCGCCGATGGCGGTCTATCGGCGCACCGACATCGCCGCGCTCAACGTAACCCTGAGGTCCGGGGACGAACCGATCCGGCTGCGCGTCGCCCACGTGGATCTCTACCTCTTCCTCGACATGGACGTGGCGCTGCTCAACGTTGAAGTTGCGGCCGACGACCTGCCCCTGGCCACCGCGCTGGAGTTGCTTTACCGCTTCGGGCGCGCCTACCCCACGGGCTGGGACGAGACTGGACAAGGCATGCACAACGTCCACCGCTCCGAGTTGCTGGATCGCGACGGCCGGATCCTTGCCACGTCCGACTCGGAGAACCGGGCGCGTTACCTGCACTTCGTGTGCCGTAACCGCGCGCCCTGCGTGGGCGCCCTGTGGGCCTGGCTGCTGCGGCCGCTGGTGCAGGATCAGGAAGAAGACTCGAGCCCGTTGCGATTCAGGCTGATCGAGTACTACCGCATGCCGATGATGGCGTACCTGGCGCTCGACGACCCCCGCGCCCTGAGCCGGGAAGACTTCATCCGGATCGGCTTCGTGGCCAACCTGCCGTCCCGCGACCCGTTGCCGCTGCGCGATCCGGCGGTCGTCCGCTTTGAGCGCCTGCACTGCGAAGACCGCTTCTGGACCGACTCCGAAGCCGGGCCCAACACGCGCTTCCTGTGCACGGGCAATGCGCTGGTGCTGGTCGGTGAAGCGGGATCAACGTACTTCCGCGATCCCGACCACGGCTTCCTGGCCCGCTTCCGGCATCAGTATTTCCTCGTCTTCATGATTGCCCATTTCCACCGGGCGGCCCTGCTGTCCTTCTCGGACGGCCTGGCCAGCGCGGTCAATGATCTCGACATCCGCGACAGCGAATCCGTGCGCCGCTTCAAGCGCACGATCCGGCAGTCCTTCGAGACTTTCCTCCGATTTACCCACCGCTACTGGTTCCACGAGGTTTCCGAGCAGGGCCTGGTGCAGAGCCTGTTCCAGCGCACCACGCGCCTCCTGCGCAATGACGACCTGTTCTCCGATGTGAAGGAGCAGGTCCGTGAAATGAGCGCGTACCTGGATAGCGACAGCCAGCGCCGCCAGTCCGGCACGGTGCTGCGCCTGACGGTGGTGACGATCTTCGGCCTGATTGCCACCGTGGTGACAGGCTACTTCGGCATGAATCTGTTCAGCTTCCCCGAAATTCCGGAGTCACGCAAGGCGCTCCAGTTTGGCCTGGTCACCACGATCACGATCGGCCTGGTGCTGTTTGCAGTCGCACGCTCCAAGCGGCTTTCGGACTTCCTGGAGGCCATGTCGGACGAGCGTCTCGACGCTTCCGCCAAATGGGTCTCCTTCGCCCGCGTGTTCAGGAAGCCGGAGCAATAGACATGGCAACTGGCGAAGCGACAAACGGTCACCGTCCCGATCCCGACGAATTGCTCACCCGGGTGCAGCAGGATGAGGCCCGTGCCAAGCGGGGCCGGCTGAAGATCTTCTTCGGCGCCTCGGCCGGGGTCGGCAAGACGTGCGCCATGCTGGCGGCGGCGCGCCAGCAACTCATCCAGGGCACCGATGTCGTCATCGGCGTGGTGGAAACCCACGGACGCATGGAGACCGAGGCCATGGCCGACGGCATCGAACGCATTGCGCCGATTGCCGTGCCGTACCGCGGGCGCACGCTGGCCGAGTTCGACCTGGACCAGGCGCTGGCCCGCAAGCCAGCATTGATCCTGATGGACGAGCTGGCCCACTCCAACGTGGCCGGCTCCCGCCACCCCAAGCGCTGGCAGGACGTGGAGGAGCTCCTCGCGGCGGGGATCGACGTGTATTCCACCGTCAACGTGCAGCACCTGGAGAGCCTCAACGACGTGGTCAGCGGCATTACCGGCATCCGGGTCTGGGAGACGGTGCCAGACCGGGTCTTCGACAATGCCGACGAGGTCGTTCTGGTGGACCTCCCGCCGGACGAGCTTCTGGCGCGCCTGCGCGAGGGCAAGGTCTATCTGCCCAACCAGGCCGAGCGGGCAATCCGCAATTTCTTCCGCAGGGGCAATCTTCTGGCACTGCGCGAACTGGCCCTGCGTCGCACCGCCGATCGGGTGGACGACGATGTCCAGCAATACCGGCGCGACCAACTGGTGTCGCCGGTCTGGCAGACTCAGGATTCACTCCTTGCCTGCGTCGGGCCCGGCGAGGGAAGCGAGAAGATCGTGCGCACCGCGGCCCGCATCGCGAGCCGCCTGGAGGCACCCTGGCAGGCGATCTACGTCGAGACACCGGAACGCCAGCGCCTGCCGGCGGCCAGCCGTGAGCGCATTCTCAAGACCCTCAAGCTGGCCCAGGATCTCGGTGCCAGCACCGCAACCGTTACCGGCGCCCGGGTCGAAGACGAGGTCGTACGTTACGCCCGTGCGCACAACCTCTCGCGGATCATGGTCGGGCGGGACGCCCCGCCCACGTGGCGCATCTGGCGGCGCTCCGTCGCGGACCGCATCGGGCAGCTTGCCCCGGACCTGGACGTGATTCAGGTTGCTCGGGCCGAGGGGCGTGCGGGGGTGGCGCCGAGATCTCTGGAGCAACTTGCCGGCCAGCACGTTGCCAACTGGCGGGGCTACGCACTGACGGCCCTGGTGTGTGGTCTTGCCGGGCTGATCGCAACCCCTCTCTACCCCTTGTTCGATCTGGCCAACATCGTCATGGTGTTCCTGCTCGGGGTTGTCGTCGTGGCCGTGCGCTTCGGGCGTGGCCCGGCGGTCATGGCCTCCTTCCTCAGCGTGGCCATCTTCGACTTCTTCTTTGTTCCGCCGCGGATGTCCTTCGCCGTCAGCGACGTGCAGTACCTGATGACTTTCGCGGTGATGCTGGCCGTGGGGCTGGTGGTCGGTCAGCTGACCGCGGGATACAAGTACCAGGCGCATGTCGCGGGCCGGCGGGAGAGCAGGGTTCGGGCACTTTACGAGATGTCGCGCGATCTCTCCGGCGCTCTGCTGCCGGAACAGATCGCCGAGATCGGCGAACGTTTTCTGACCGCGGAACTGGGGGCTCGCGCGGCCTTCCTCCTAGCCGACGAGAACGATCGTCTGCAGGCCCCCATCTTTGTCTCCAAGGGCCTCCCGGAAATTGACCCCGGCATTGCGCAATGGGCGTTCGATCACGCCGAGCCCGCCGGACAGGGAACCGACACGCTGCCCGCAAGCCCCATCCTGTATCTGCCCCTCAAGGCACCGATGCGCGTGCGCGGCGTGCTGGGGCTGGAGATGCGCAAACCGGCCCATCTCCTCATTCCCGAACAGCGGCGCCTGCTGGATACGTTCGCCTCACTGATCGCCATTGCGCTGGAGCGAGTGCATTACGTGGGCGTGGCCCAGGAGAGCACGGTCCAGATTGAATCCGAGCGGCTGCGCAACTCCTTGCTCTCGGCCATCTCTCACGATCTGCGCACGCCCCTCAGCGCACTCATCGGACTGGCCGACTCGATGTTCCTGACCCAGCCCCCGCCCACGGGTGCGCAAGCCGACATCTCCCGGAAACTGCGGGAGCAGGCGTTGCGGATCAATGCGCAGGTCGACAACCTGCTCGACATGGCCCGCTTGCAGGCCGGCCGGGTTCAGCTCAATCGCCAGTGGCAACCCCTCGAAGAGGTTGTCGGAAGTGCAATCAAGAACCTGCGACCGGCGCTTGCGAGCCACCCTGTACGAGTCGAACTGGATGACGAACTACCCCTGGTCGAGGTGGACTCAGTGCTGATGCAACGGGTGTTCAGCAACCTGCTGGAAAATGCCGTGAAATACACGCCGCCGGGCACCCACGTCTGGGTTCGTGCCTTCACGACCGGGGCCCAGCTGGAAGTGCACGTTGAAGACGATGGCCCCGGATTGCCCGTGGGCCGTGAAGAGGTGATCTTCAAGAAGTTCGAGCGCGGCCAGCCGGAAGGCAATACGCCCGGAGTGGGGCTCGGCCTGGCCATCTGCCGTGCCATCGTCGAAGCCCACGACGGAGAAATTTACGCCCGGCCCCGCCCCGGGGGCGGCGCCTGTTTTGTGTTCACGCTGCCGCTGGGCACACCGCCGTCGCTCGTCGGGGACGACGACCTTGACCCGACGAGCTGACGGACCGAGAGTACGCTCCATGCCTAACCCCAATCCCAAAATCATCGTCGTCGAGGACGAAGCCAATCTGCGCCGCTTTGTTCGCCTGGCGCTGGAGGCGGAAGGATGCGATGTCTTCGAGGCGGACTCGGTCAAGCGCGGCCTCATCGAAACCGGAACGCGCAAGCCCGATCTGCTGGTGCTTGATCTCGGACTGCCGGATGGCGATGGCATCGACCTGATCCGGGAGCTTCGCACCTGGTCGGAGATTCCGATCATCGTGCTGTCGGCACGCACAGCCGAGGCTGAGAAAGTCGCCGCACTCGACGCGGGGGCCGACGATTACCTGACCAAGCCGTTCGGCTCGGCCGAACTGCTGGCACGCGTCCGGGCGCATCTGCGACGCCGTCAGCGGGCGGGGTCGGACGGCCGCAGCCAGCTGGCCTTCGGCGCCATCACGGTCGACCTGGGCAAACGGCTGGTCGAGAAGGGAGGCGAACAGCTCCACCTGACACCGATCGAGTTTCGCCTGCTGGCCTATCTGGTCGCGAACCCCGACTGCGTGCTGACCCATCGGCAACTGCTCAAGGCGGTCTGGGGGCCCTCCCACGCCGAAGATAGCCACTACGTCCGCGTCTACATGGGGCACTTGCGCAAGAAACTCGAGGCCGACCCGGCCAACCCCGACCACATCGTCACGGAGCCCGGCATCGGCTACAGGTTCGTTGCCGACCCTTGACCTTGATCGACGTGACGGCGGAGGCGACGTCCGGATCACCCGCAGCACATCCTGCCCCACCACCTGGCGAGGCTGCCTACCCGCCGCTCCGCCGCGCCTCCAGCCACCCAAAAGCCCCCATCCCCATCACCGTCGCCAGCCACAGGGTGGCGAGGCGGATGCCGACGGCGGCGAGGGTGGCGGGGACCAGCGCGGCGCCGCCGAGGGTGAGCAATGCGACCAGCGTGGCTTCGGTCGAGCCCAGACCGCCGGGCAGCATCGACGCGGCGCCAGCGAGCATAGCCACCGGGAAGAGCGCAATCGCCTTGAAGCCCTCAAGATGAATGCCCAGGGCGCCCAGCAGATAGACGAAGGACCACGACGTGACCAGCCACGCCCCCATGCCCGCGACGAGCGACAGCAGCATGTCCGGCAGCGTGGCCCACAGGCGGATGTTGGCGAGCCCGGCGACGATGGCGCGGACGACCCGGGCGATGCGCAGCATGCCGGCGCGGCGGAAGGCCACGACGCCCCGTTGCCCCAGGCGCGGATTGGCGGCCATCAGGCCGACGGCGCCAAACACCAGCCCGACGAAGGTGGCCGCGACGCCGAAGACGTGAAACTCCGCCGCCGCCGGCAGCGCGATGAGGAGCACCGCGGCCAGATCGAACAGGCGTTCATAAACAAAGGCGCTCACCACCCGCGACGCCGGCACGCCCGCCGTGACGAGGTAGCGCACCCGCAGCAGCTCGCCCACCTTGCCCGGCGTGGCGGTGAAGGCGAAGCCGGCCACATAGGCCAGCAGGCTCTGCCCCGCCGGCACCCGGTAGCCGGCCCGGTGAAGCAGCCATTGCCAGCGGGCAAAACGCAGGCCGATGGAGGCCAGGGTGGCGGTGACGAGCACCGGCAGCATCGGCGCCAGTTCGGGCAGCAGGCGCAGCACGCCGGTCTTGGAATCGGCCCACAGCAGCGCCACGAAATACAGCCCGGCGACGATGCTCCAGCCGCCGATGGCGCGCCTGATCTTCATGGGCGCTTACCGGAAGGAGAAGCGCTTGTGGCCGATGTAGCTGGTGAACACCGGGAAGATCACCCCGGCAGCGTGGGCGATCTCGGGCACGAAGCGGGTGACGCCCAGCCAGGGCAACAGGTAGTAGGCGAGGCCCATGCTGATGAGCCAGGTCTGCACCACCGCCACCCCATTGACCAGGCAGAACCACAGGGCCGAGTGATGGACGGACTGGGTGCTCTCCTTGAACACGAAGAGCTTTGCCAGCACGAAGGCGGTGACCATGCCCGTGAGGTAGGCCAGCACCACCGCCACCGAAAAGTCCGTCCACTGGTTGTAGACGATGCGGCTACCGAAGTTGACCGCGGCGGCAAAGCCGCCGGTCAGCAGGAAGACCAGAAACTGGCGCGACGCGAAGTGACGGATCACGCCGCCGCCTGCTTCGCCAGATTGCGACCGAAGCCGATGCTCTCGGAGATGCCCCGGTCTTCGGGGTAGTAGTAGGACGTATCCGCCACCCACAGGCCCTTCACCGGCAGCGCCACCGGCGGCAGGCTGTCGAGGAAGGACGGCTGGCAGATGGGCTGGGCGTAGCGGTAGCGGCTGGCGCGGATGTCGATGAAATCGTCGTCCTTGAGCCCCGGGTTGATCTCCTGCAGGTAGCGCTTCACCTTGGCGAGGAATGCCTCGTCGGGCTCCTGGAACTTGGGATGCTCGCCCGGCACGTAGTAAGGCACATACACGATGTGGTGATCCAGCGGGCGCAGGTTGGTGTATTCCACCAGCCCGGGGATGTCCATCGCCGGATCATTCACGTTGAGCCAGAAGTTGTCGGTGAGCGGCTTCTTGAGCTTGCAGATCACGCACACCACGGCGATGTTCTTCTGCTGCTTGTACTTGGCCAGCACGTCGGCCGGCAGATCGGGCATCACGCCGGGCACGTAGGGCAGCGGGATGGTGCTCACCACCCGGTCGAAGGCCTCGAAGCCCTGGGCCGTCTCGACGCCCTTCACTGCTCCGCCCTCCATGCGCACGCGGGTGACGGCCTGCTTGAAGCGGAACTCGCCACCGCGGGCCTCGATGTCGGCCTTCATCGCCGACAGGAAGGTGTTGGAGCCGCCCTCGAGATAACCGAGCTTTTCCTTGAAGATGTTGTAGCGGGAGCGGCCGATGCGGCGGATGCGGCTCCAGATCCACGCGGCGGACAGGTTGCCCACGTGGTCGTAGAACTTGTAGTCGAACAGCCGGCGCCACAGCACCTCGTAGGCCTCGGCGCCCACCCAGCGGCGGATCCAGGCGGAGGCCTCGAGATGATCCAGCGGCTTCCAGTCGTCGCGCTTGACCGACAGGAAGGCATGCAGCGCGTAGCGGAACTTGGCGACGAGGCTGAGGCCCGGGAACTTGAGCAGCGCAACCGGGTTGCCCCAGGGCACCACCTTGTCCTGGTAGTAGTAGCCCATCTTGGTGGACACCCAGCGCATCTTGTCGGCGAGCTTCAGCTCGTCGAGCACCTGGAAGAACGCGGTGTCGGAGATGCAGTGGAAGTGGTAGTAGCGCTCGATGTCGAGGCCGCCGAAATCGAAGGTGGCGGTCATGCCGCCCACCCGGTCGTCGGCTTCAAAAACGATGGGCTGATGGCCGTCGCGGGCCAGCTGGTAGGCCACCGCCAGCCCCATCGGGCCGGCGCCGAGCACGGCAATGCGTTGTTTGGCCATGGATCAGAACTCCAGCACGACCGAGCCGTATTCGGGGTCGTTGTAGGTTTCGTCGATGGCCTTGGCAAACGGCGTGGCCTTGACCTGAAAGATGCCCGGCCAGTCGATCACCTCGAACACATCGCGGGCCACCAGCGCGGCGAGCTGCTGGGTGGTGAAGGGCGGCTTCTTGTCGAACAGCGCCCAGGTGGCCAGCAGCCCATGGAACAGGCTGTAGGGGATCTTGACGATCCAGCAGCCGGCCTTGGTGGCCTTCTTGATCTCGCGGATGATGTCGATGTAATCGACCTCCTCGAGCCCGGAGATGTTGTACACACCCTGGGTGCGGTGCTCGATGCTGCTGATGATGACGCGGCAGAAGTCGCCCACGTACAGCGGCTGACGCAGATAGCGGCCGTGGCCGGGAATCGGGAACACCGGCACCTTCTGCATGAAACGCGACAGCCAGCCCAGGTGCTTGCGGTCGAACCAGCCGAACATCAGCGTGGGGCGCAGCACCACCAGCGGGAAGCCGCTGGCGAGCGCGATCTCTTCCTGGGCCTTCTTGGTGTTGGTGTACCAGTCGTCGGCCACCGATTCGACCACCGACGAGCTGATCTGCACGTAGTACGGCACCTGATGGGCGCGCATGGCCTCGATGACGTTCTTGGTCGAGGTGATGTTGTTGCGCTCGAACTCGGTGTAGTCGGTGCCGCCGATCTGGGCCTGGAGCATCACCACCACTTCGGCGCCGGCGAGGTGCTTTTCCCAGTCGCCGCGGTCGGCCAGATCGACCAGCTCGGCGACGATGTCCGGGTGCATCTTGCGCAGGATGCCCAGGTTGGTGACGTGCTTGTCGAGCACCACCAGGTTGGTATAGCCCTGGCGCTTGAGCTGCGCGACGAGGTTCTGGCCCACCAGGCCGGCGCCGCCGGGCAGGACGATCTTCATGTTCTTGTTCATGGGTATCGGCTTGGATTTCTGCAGTTCGGAATTCGGGATGACGGGCCGGCGCGCGTCACATGCTCATCTTGCGGAAGATGCGATCCGGGATGTGGATGATGATGAGCATGATGTAGCGCCAGAACCAGCGGGTGTAGAGCACGCCCTTGCCGGCTTCCATGGCCTTGGCGATGTCGGCGGCCACCTGCTCGGGCGTCGCCACCAGCGGCGCCGGCAGCGGCAGGCCCTTGGTCATCGGCGTATCCACGAAGCCCGGCTTGATGGTGGTGAGATTGACCCCCGCCTTGAACAGCCTCGCCCGCAGGCCGCCACAGAAGGCCGTGACGGCGCTCTTGGCCGAGCCATAAAGATAGTTGGACGGCCGGCCGCGGTCGCCCGCCACCGACGAGATCACGCCGATGCTGCCGGAGCCCTGGGCTTCCATCGGGTTGGCGATGTGCGTGAGCAGGCTGATGACCGACAGGCCGTTGCTGGTGAATTCGCGGATCGCCAGTTCGGCATCCTGCTCGCAGGCTTTCTGGTCCGGCAGCGTGCCGTGGGCGACGAGCACCACATCGACCCGGCCGAGCCAGGCGAAAGCTTCGCGCACCAGGCCGGCGTGGCTCTCGAGGAAGTTGAGGTCGAGCTCGCAGGTGTGCACCTCGGCGCCCCGGGCGGAGAGATCATCCGCCACCTGGCGGAGCTTGTCGGCGCTGCGGCCTACGAGGTAGAAGCGCGCCCCGCCCTCGCACCAGCGCCGGGCGCAGGCTGCGGCAATGGCGGACGTGGCGCCGACGATCAGGATGTTTTTCATGCTTGGGTGACTCGTTTCCAGAAACGGGAGCACAGGGCCGGATCGCGCAGGGCTTCGAGCTGTGTCCATTGGGGGTAGCAGGCGCGGAAGAACTCGCCGCCCATGTGGGCGTCCTTGGCCGGGTAGATGCGTCCGCCGGCGGCGCGCACGATGGCGTCGAGGTTGGCGAAGAGCTTTGCGGTGGCGTCGCCGTGCTCGGGGAAATCCAGGGCCAGCGTGGCGCCGGCCTCGGGGAAGGAAAGCAGGCCCGGCGAGGCCACGTCGCCGAAGCGCTTGAGCACCGCCAGGAACGACCCACTGTGGGCCGCGGCGATGGCATCCAGCATGTCACCGATGGCCGCGCCGCCGGCGGATTCCGGGATCACGCACTGGTACTGCTGGAAGCCCTTGGGGCCGTAGATGCGGTTCCAGTGGAGGATGCGGTCGAGGGGGTAGAAGTACGGCTCGTAGCCCACCCGCCCCGGATGCCGGCCGGGCTTGGCGGCGTTGTAGTAGAAGTGGTTGAAAACCCGCAGCGACACCGAATTGATCGCCGAGATGGGCGGCACCAGCGGCACGCTGAGCTTGGGCTTGTCGTCGTAGGCGAGCCCGCCTTCCGGCGCGTGGTCGCCCACCATGTAGATGCCCCGCCCGGCCGACGCACCGCGCGCGGCGCAGTCGATCCAGGCGACGGCGTATTCATGCTGGCCGTCGAGCTCCCGCGAGAGGGCGAAGAACTCGTCCAGCGAATCGAAGCGGATGTTCACCACATCGACGAGGCTGCTTTTGATGGGCATGAGCTGCAGCTCGACCCAGTCGATGATGCCGGTGAGCCCGAGCCCGCCGATGGTGGCGGCGAAGAGGCCGTCAGCGTCGCCGGGGGCGACCTCGATCCGGCCACGATCGGAGCGCACCAGCCCGAAGCGCCGCACGTGGCAGCCAAAGCTGCCGCGCACGTGATGGTTCTTGCCGTGCACGTCGTTGGCGACGGCACCGCCGAGGGTGGCGAACTTGGTGCCCGGCGTGACCGACAGGAACCAGCCGCGGGGAATCGCCAGCCGCAGCACCTCGTCGAGCGTCACGCCAGCTTCGGCGCGGATCACGCCGGTCTGCCAGTCGGCGCTGATGAAGCGGTCGAGGGGGCGCAGGTGAAGCACCTGGTCGGTCGTCGCAAGGCAGCTGTCGCCGTAGCTGCGGCCGTTGCCGAAGGGCAGCAGCGTGCCGTGCTCGGCAGCGACGCGGGCGAGCTCGCCCGGCAGCTCAGACCGCCAGCCGATGCCATGGCCGGTCTGCGGAAAGCGCGGGTAGCGGCCCCAGGAGCTCAGCTTGCCGATGCTCATCGGGCCATCCAGAAGATCACGCCGAACAGCACGCCGACCACCAGGCTCACCTTGTCCTTGATCGCGAAGACCACCGGGTCGTCGTGCATCTCGCCCCGGTGAGTAAGCATCCAGGTGCGCGACACCCAGAACAGCAGCAGCGGGCAGCTCAGCCAGATGAACTCGGGATGTCGGTACAAGGAAATGGTGTGCTCATCCTGGATGTACAGGGCCAGCACCATCACCGACAGGTAGCCGGACGCTGCGCCGAGGGACGACAGCATCTCGAGATCGGACGGGTAGTAGCCGCGCCCGCGGGCCTTGGCCTCCTTGCCTTTCTTGCGGGCGTCCACCAGCTCAGCGTAGCGCTTGACCAGCGCCAGGCTCAGGAAGATGAACATCGAGAAGGCCAGAATCCAGAAGGTCAGATCGAGCCCGAAAGCGAAGGCGCCGCCGACGATGCGGATGGTGTAGAGCATGCCGAGGGCGATCACGTCCACCATCATCACGCGCTTGAGCACCAGCGAATACGCCAGGGTGAGCACGTAGTAGCAGGCAAGAGTGGCGGTGAACTTCCAGGGCAGCAGCCACAGCGCGCCACCAAAGGCGGCAATCAGCAACAGCGGCGCCACCGCCAGCCCGGCAAACACCGACAGCTTGCCGGCGGCAAACGGCCGGTTGCGCTTGGTGGGGTGATGGCGGTCGTCGGGCAGGTCGAGCAGATCGTTCAGCACATACACGCTGGACGCGCACAGCCCGAAGACAAAGAAGGTGAAGATGCCCCGCAGCACCAGATCCAGGTGGCCGACCTGATGGGCCGCCAGCAGCGGCGCGAAGACCAGCAGGTTCTTCATCCACTGGTGGAAGCGCAGCGCCTTGGCCCAGGTGAGCAGCACGTTGCCGCGGGTGTCGATCACCTTCTCGACGTTGCCCTGCCCTTCGGCCAGCCGCACCACCGCCTTCGAGGCATTGACCACCCAGGCCTTGCGCGAATGCTTCCAGACCGGCAGATCGACCGACGAGTTGCCCATGTAGTCGAAGCCCTTGTCGCCATAGTCGGCGATCAGGCGCTCGGCCTTGCGGCGGGACGAGAGGTTTACATCTTCGGTGCCCAGCACCCGGTCGAAGATCTGCAGGTGCTCGGCGATGCGCCGGGCGTAGCTGATGTGGCTGGCGGTGGCGAGGACAACCTGCCGCCCCTTGGCCTTCTCCGCCTCGATCACCGCCAGCACCGCCTTGTTGTAGGGCAGGCAGGTGACGTCCAGGTCCACCTCGCTGGCGATGCGCGCCTTCAGCCCGGTCTTGCCGCCCGACGCCAGCCAGCCCACCGGCGCCAGCGCCCGCAGCGGATTGGCGCGGACGAAGGCCAGCCCGGATTCGACCAGCAGGTCGGAATCCAGCAGCGTGCCGTCCAGGTCGACGCAGAGGGGGATGTTCGCGTCGTCGCTCATCGCATCCCCTCGAAATCCAGCAGGCAATTCAAATGTACGGCTCTCCATACCGGTGCGGCGCCGGGCGCCGTCACGCGTAGTTCCGGGGAAAAAGCTGGCGCTCGACGATCTCGATCAGGATGTGTATCACCTTGATGTGACATTCCTGAACCCGGTCGGCAAACGCGCCGGCGGGCGTGCAGATGTCGAAGTCGCAGATCTGGGCGAGGGGCGAACCCGGCCGGCCGTGCAGGCCGATCACCTGCATGCCGCGAGCCCGGGCCGCCGCCACCGCGTTGAGCACCGACGGGCTCGAACCGCTGGTGCTGATGGCGAGCAGGAAGTCGCCGGCGCGGCCGTGGCCCTCGACGTAGCGGGCGAAGACCCGGTCGTAGCCGTAGTCGTTGCCCACGCAGGTGAGGTGACCCACGTCGCTGATCGCCGCGGCACCGAGGGCCGGACGATCCTGCCGGTAACGGCCGGAGAGCTCCTCGGCGAAGTGCATCGCGTCGCACATCGAGCCGCCATTGCCGCACGAATAAACCCGCCCGCCGGCGTCCAGCGCCTTGGCCAGCGCCGAGCCGGCCCGGGCCACCGCGGCCACCACGGCCGGGTTGTCGAGCATTGCGTCCAGGGCCTGCCGCGCCTCGCGCAGGCTGGCCATCACCACTGATTCCATGGCTCCCATGTCGCTTCCGGCCTCAGGCATTGCGGCTGTTAAGCCAATCCACGTACTGCGCCACACCGTCTTCGACGGTGGTCATCGGCGCCTCGTAGCCGGCGGCCCGCAGACGGGTGAGGTCGGCCTGGGTGAAGGCCTGGTACTTGCCCTTGAGGGCTTCGGGGAAGGCGACGTATTCGAGCACGCCCTGGGCGCGTAGCTCGGCCAGGGACAGGGGCGCCGCGCCGGCCGCCCGACGGCAGCCGTTGGCGGCCGCCACGGCCACGTCATTGAAGCTCTGGGCGCGGCCCGAACCGAGGTTGAAGATGCCCGACTTGCCCGGGTTGTCGAAGAAGAACAAATTGACCTTGGCCACATCGCCGACGAAAACGAAGTCGCGCATCTGGCCGCCGTCCGGATAGCCGTGGGAGCCCTCGAAGAGCTTCACCTTGCCTTCGGCCCGGAACTGGTTGAAGTTATGGAAGGCCACCGACGCCATGCGGCCCTTGTGGGATTCCCGCGGGCCATACACGTTGAAGTAGCGGAAGCCGACGATCTGTGACGTGGCTCCGGCGGCCAGCCGCTGACGCACGATCTGGTCGAACAGGAACTTCGAGTAGCCATAGACGTTCAGCGGACCTTCGTACTGGCGCTCTTCCTTGAACACCGTGCTGGCGCCGTAGGTGGCGGCACTGGAGGCGTACAGGAACTGGGCGCCCTGGGCCTGGCACCAGTCGAGCAGCGCGAGGGAGTACCGGTAGTTGTTCTCCATCATGTAGCGCCCGTCGGTCTCCATGGTGTCGGAGCAGGCGCCCTCATGGAAGATCGCCGAGACCTTGCCGTCGAACTCGCCGGCCTTGAGGCGGGCGAGGAAATCCTGCTTGTCCAGGTAGTCGACGATGTCGCAGTCGATGAGGTTCTTGAACTTGTCGGCCTTGGAGAGGTTGTCCACGGCGATGATCTTCGTCAGCCCGCGTTCGTTGAGGGCCTTGACGATGTTGGCGCCGATGAAGCCGGCTGCGCCGGTAACCACGATATGCATGTTGTTCCCTTACAGGGCCGCCGCGAGTTCTTCCCGCGAGACGACGGCCGTTCCCAGTTTGCCGACGACGATGCCCGCCGCGACGTTTGCCACCCGGATTGCTTCTGCCCAGTCGGCGCCCGAACCCAGCATGGCGCCGAGGGTGGCGATCACCGTATCGCCGGCGCCGGAGACGTCGAACACCTCCCGCGCCTCGGCCTTGTGGCTGACCACCTGATCGGCGGTGAAGAGCGTCATGCCCTCCTCGCTGCGGGTGAGCAGCAGCGCATCAATACCCAGCTCGGCACGGAGCTTGTGCGACTTGGCGACGAGCTCCGCCTCGGACGACCAGTCGCCCACCACCTCGCGCAGTTCGGCGCGGTTGGGGGTGATGACGGTCGCGCCGGCGTACTTGCTGTAGTCGCCGCCTTTCGGGTCGATCAGAACCGGCTTTCCCGCGCTCCGGGCGACGCGGATCATCTCGGCAATGTGGGTCAGACCGCCCTTGCCGTAGTCGGAGAGAATTACCACGTCGCTCTCCGCCACCCGCTGCTCGAACTCGGCGAGTTTGGCCTTCAGGATCTCGTGGGACGGCGTGGTTTCAAAATCGATGCGCAGCAGCTGCTGCTGCCGGCCGATGACCCGCAGCTTGACGATGGTGTTTAGCTCCGGATCTTCCTTGAGCGACGCCTCGATGCCCCCCTCGGTGAGCAGGCGGCGCAGGGTAGCGCCGGCCTCGTCGCAGCCGATCACCGACAGCAGTGTCGTCCTTGCACCCAGGGCGGCAGCATTGCGCGCCACGTTGGCCGCCCCGCCAAGACGCTCCTCGGTGCGCCCCACCTTCACGATGGGCACCGGCGCCTCGGGGGAAATCCGGTTCACTTCGCCAAACCAGTAGCGGTCCAGCATCACGTCGCCAACCACCAGCATGCGGCAGTTGCGCGGCTCAAATTTTGAACAGGTCTGCACCCCTATCCTTTCGAATTGCATACATGCCGGAGCACCGCATCAGCGGAACCGACCATAGCGTCATTATTTTACAGACTTCCGCGCATCCTCGGCCTTGTGCATGGCCTCGAAGTCCGCCGCAAAATCCTTGAGGTGGGTACTCAGGTAGTGGTCGCCGTCCCGCGATGCGCCGTAGGACCACCCCATCAGGCGCTCGGCGAAATCGCCTGCCATCGGGTCAAAAGCCCGGCGCAGGTCGTTGCCGATCTGATACACCCACCAGGCCCGGACGATCGCGGCCTTGCGATCCGGATAGCGCTCCTGCCACGCGACCAGGGTCGGCGGCATGTCGACGTAAGGCTTGACCGCCTCGGGCACCGCGTGAGGATCGCCAAACACGCCGAGGCGGTTCGATTCGAGAAACTCGGCATTCCTGCGGACCAGCCCCGCGTCACCGAACAGCAGGCTGGCGAGGACGAAGTCCGGCGCCTCGCGGAACTTCAGCAGCGTGGCGGCCGACAGGCCCTGGCTGCGCCGCCAGTCGATGCCCTTGAGCACGGCGTCGTAGGTGGATGCGAAGGTGGCCACCACCACCATCGCCGGGAACAGCGCGGCGCCGAGCCCGATCAGGCCCCGGCCCGCCACGGCGGCGTCCCGGCGCAGGAAGATCGTCAGCGCGCCGAAGAAGGTCATCAGCGAATAGGCGGTGTAGTGCGGGTCGCGGGCCGCGCCGGTGCCGAACTTGGCGCGGCCGATGGCCACCAGCAGCACGAACACCAGCCCGAAGACGATCAGCGCCACCGGCAGCGCGTAGCCCGCCTTGTCCTGGGCAGCCAGCGCCTTGATGAGGGCGAGCCCCACGAAGACCAGCATCACCGCCCCGAAGCCAGCCACGCCCAGCACGCCCACATCGCCCAGGAAGGCGCCGTGGATGCCCACGAAGATGTAGCCGAAAGCACGCATCGAGAACTCGCCGCCGCCGCCCGCTCCGCCGCCGCCCTTGAGCAGCCAGACGGACACGAAGGCGCCACCGGCCAACACCGCCGCCACCATCCACAGACGGCTGATGCGGCTGCGGAAGAAGGCGCCGAGCTGATAGCTCTCGCGTACCAGCAGATACACCGCTGCCGCCAGCCACACGATCACCCCCTGGGTGGACGTGAAGCTCGCCAGCAGCGCGCTGGCCGCCGCCAGGGCCACCCACTGGCCGGCGCCAGCACGGCCTTCAAGGTTCTTGGCCCGATGCAGGCACGCCAGGGTGATCGCCAGCAGCAGCGTGACCAGGAACCACGCGGTCTGAAACCCCCACAGCAGGTTCTTGTGCTGGGACAGGGAGAACCAGATCAGCGACGACAGGGCCAGCCACAACGGCCGGCGGTCTTCCGGCACGCTGCGCCACAGCGCCGCGGCCATGATGCCGAAGGCCAGGGCCTGGATCAGCACGCCCGACACCAGCTGCAGCTTTGAATCGAAACCGCTCAGCAGCAGTTGCAGGCTGCCCACCAGGAAGGCGAAGCCGATGAGGTGCTCGTTGTGCTTGCTGAGCGCGAGATCCCACCAGTTCATCCGTCCGGCGTAGATCTCGCGGAAGCGGGCCAGCAGCTCCCATTCATCCCAGAACGGAACATTCACCCCAAAGGCCAGCACGAAGTACAGGCACAGCAGGAAGGCCAGCCCGACAACGGCGCCGGCGCCGACCCATTGTGCACGACCGGGATAAGCGGTCACAGCCAGGTTGTTTTCAGTCATCAATTCACCTCACCACGATTTGCCCGGTGGAAGCCTGCCGGTTCATTCATCAGCACCATCACTTGGCGTCGTGCAGCCGGACGTAAAGGTCTGCATGGGGCCCAAGGATGTCCTTCTCGTACTGGCTGCCAGTCAGCGCGTTGTTGCGTGCAAACATGAGCAGGTTCTTGCCCACTTCGGGCTGGCTCGGCGGGAAAGCCCGCTGCAGGTCGCCGTGGGTCTGGTAGATCCGCCACAGGGCGGTCAGGCCATCGGCGGTGGCCGGCTCGCGGCCGATCCAGCCAGCGAAGTCGTCCGGCAGCTTCAGCAACGCACGGGCATCGACCGGCAGCCGGTCGGAGCACAGCGGGGCCAGGACGTCACGGTTCTTGGTCAGCAGGAAGAAGCTCCAGTCGGCAAGGCCGCTGGCCGAGGTCTCCAGGTAAGGGTCGTCCTGCTGATCGCACGCCACGGCCATGCCGAAGCCCCGGGCGGTAATCTGCTCGTCGAAACGCCCCGTGGCATAAGGAACCGCCATCACCACGCTTGCCACGACACCGGTCTGGGCGACCAGGGCAAGGCCGCGCGCCGCGACGGAGGCGCCCGTCTCGAAATAACGGGAAGCGAGCAGCACGATGCCCGCCAGCACCGGAACCAGCAGCGGCGCTGCGTGGAAACGGTCGAGCGCCCACACGATGCCGAACTTGTAGCGCGCCAGCGTGAAACCGACCGCCATCAGCAAGGCGCCTGCCACCAGCACCACGCCCGCCCGCTCGATCGGCCGGGCGGCCTGCCGACGGACGATGGCAGCCACTGCCAGGCCAAGGGCGACAGCCAGCACCAGCGCGCCGAGCACCCAGGTGCTGCGCGTGCCGCGCACACCGAAGACGCCACCGAACAGCTGCGCGAAGTAAAGGATCAAGCCGCCGACCCCATCGTTCATCAGCCCACTTACTTCACCGGTGCTGGAGGTCAGGTAGGCCGAGACCACCACGAACGCCATCAGGAAGCCGCCGGCCCGGCCATAACGCCCGGGGCCGCCGAAGAGCAGGAAGTGCAGGCCCGCCAGCACCCACAGGAAACCGCCTTGTCCGGTGGACATCGTGCCCAGCAGGCACACCACGGCGACCCACGGAACCGCCCGGACGCCACGGAATTCCACCAGCGCAACGTTCGCCACCAGGGCCAGGCTGACCATGAACCACCCCAGCTCGAACGGCCACACCAGGTGGTTCATCTGGATCGGATGCAGGAAGACGACCATCAGCAGGACGGGCGCAACCCACCTCACGAGACGGCTGTTGCTGTCGGACAGCACGAGGGCCGAGAGGAGCAGCCCGCAAGTGGCCGCGATGAGCAGGTTGAGACCCACCAGCAGGTTGAAGCTGACCCCGAAGACCTTGAAGAGCAGCACCGTGACGAGGGCCTGGAAGCCGACCGGGTGCGGTCCGTTCTTGAGCGTCAGCACGTCACCAATGCCCAGTTCGCCGGTGATGAAGAGCCGACGAAACCAGTCAACGAGGAGGAAATCGTCCGCCTGAGGCCAGTCGAAGGCGCGGGAGACGACCCACGCCAGGAAGACCCCGACCAGCAGTACGGGCAGCGTGAGCGGCTTCCAGTCGAGCCTGAGCGGCAGACGGCGCTCATCGACAACCACCGGCTTGCGGACGCGCGGCGGTGCGGCAACGGGCTCTGGCTTGGGCGCGGCGACAGCCGGCACGACCGGCGACGGCGCGGCCTCGGGAAGCACGTCCTCAGGCGCCTCCGCCACCGGCAGGACGGCCTCGACATCGGCAACCGGCGTCTTCAACCGCTCACCGCCGAGCAGCACGCGGCGCAGGTATTCGAGGAGAGGCTGTTCCACGAACCGGTGAACCATCACGCCGACAGCCACCGACGCCCCCACCAGCACCAACAGCGTGAGCGGCCACTGTGCCTTGATCGCCTCTGCGGAGACGTCGTTACGCTTGAGCGTCTCGAGGATGAACTCGATGACGGTGATGTGCACGAGATAGACCGAATAGCTGGCATCCCCGAGCACCACGGCAAAGCGGCGGCGGAAGAAAGGCGAGCGCTCATGGGCGAACAGACCGATCACGAGCAGCAGGCTCGGCACGCCCCAGGCAAGCACGCGATCGATCCCGTTCGAGGTGTAGTTGAGGCTGAAGATGACGATCGCCGCGAGGGCGCTGGCCGTGCCGAGCTTCGAATCGATGACCATCCGGCGCTTCAGGAAGAGGTGCGCGAAGATCAGGCCGAACACGAATTCAAAACACAGACGGCTATCGAAGTAGACACCCGTCTTGCCGGGCACCGGGATCAGCACCAGCGACACGCAGCACATCACCAGCGCACAGAGGGCCGCCGCGTTCTTGCGGAAAAAGATGAAGATCGAGCCGAAGATCAGATAGAAGAACAGCTCGTAACCCAGCGTCCAGCCCGGGTAATAAATCGGATGCCAGCCGGTCCCGAAATCCGGCCACAACAGCATCGAACGCCAGAACGTCTCCCACTGGGGCAGGTCGTTCCACTCGAGGAACTTGAAGCCCAGGTAGGCAAAGGTCGCCAGCCAGTACAAGGGCAGAACCCGGATGAAACGCTTGGCGAAGAACGCATAGGGGGTCGTCTTTTCTCCGGTGGAGAAACCGATGACGATCCCGCTGATGATGAAGAACACATCCACGCCGGCCGCACCCACGCTGATCTGGGTGCCCGTAAAGCCGAGGGCGTGGTGGATCACCACGCCCACGCTGGCGATGAACCGGAGGAAGTTGATGGAATAGAACATGGCCGATCCTGTCTCTGCAGTGCCTTCAGGCGGCCCCGCCACGTCCGGCTGGGGGCCGTGGCGGGAAACCTCGAACGGGGAAAATGGCGTCCTCGCCGCTCAGCGGCCCAGAGGATGGCCCACCGCTCGGGCAGTCGCCTCCAGATAGGCCCGACCGAACTTCAGGTCGGGCTCCAGATACGAGCCTTCGGCCCACTCGTTCCAGGCGTTCACGAAAACCAGCCGCTCCTCGCCGACAAACTTGCGGCGGGCGTCCTCATAGCAGTCTCGCATCCAGCGCTCGTAGAGTTCCGGCGTCACGTTGTGGTAGATCGTGGCGCGGTTGCCATGGCGCGGAGTGTTGTCCCAGGCCAGCATCGGGTCGCGGTAGCGCTTGTACGGAACCGGCGGGCGGTTGCAGTAGTAATCGACGATCTTGCGATAGTCGAAGATGCGGCCCACGAAATCCGGCGACACCTTGAGCGGGCCCAGGTCGTCGAGCTTCAGCTCATCCGGCAGGATGAAGGTCGGCACCTCGTAGGAGGCGTCGAAGCCGATGGAATCCGGCGTGGTGAAGGGGTCGTTGCTCTCACAGCGCAGCAGGTACAGATCGCCGAAGCCGGCCTTGCGGGCTTCGTTGCGCCACAGCTCGGCGGTCATCGCCGGATCCGGGAACAGATCGGTGCGATAGACGATCAGGAGCGGCTTGCCATCGACGCGGATGTAGCGCGGATCCTCGAAGGCCGGGAAGAGGTTGCGGATGAAGGCGAGGTCGTCTTCCGGGCAGTGGTTCTGCGGGACGATGATCTCCTTCGACATGCCGTCCCAGCGGCGAGTCCAGTTTTCGTTGGCCCAGCAGAAGCAGAAGGGCATGTCCGGCTTGCGGCTGCGCAGCATCTGGTCGAGGGGCTTGTTGAGCAGGCGCCGGCCGTTGAACCAGTAGTAGTAGTAGCAGAAGCCGTGGATGCCGTGGGCCTTGGCCAGCTCGGCCTGGTGTTCCATGACTTCCGGCAGGCGCAGGTCGTAGTAGCCCAGTTCACCCGGCAGACGCGGCTGGTACTGGCCCTCATAGAAGGCGCCGGACTTGCCCACGTTGCGCCACTCGGTGAAGCCCTTGCCCCAGGCGTGGTCGTTCTCGGGGATCGGGTGGTACTGGGGCAGGTAGAAGGCGATCAGGCGCGGATCGACATCCTGACTGGCCGTGGGCTTGGCCGTCTCAACGACGGAAATCGCCGCAGCAGGCGCCGCAGCGCCCTCGCCCAGGCCCTTCACCACCGCGTCGCGCACCGGCTCGTAGCCCAGCGCAGCGGCGGGGCCATCGCTGTTGCGGGCGAAGATGATGTTCTTCTCTTTGCCGAAATCACCGCTGTAGGGGTTGTAGGTCTTGAAGCGCTGGAGCTGGCCGATGAGGATCACCGAGCGGGTGCCCACCGCGTTGGCAAAGTGGCCGGGGCCGCTCTCGACGCCGACGAACAGCGCGGCGCGGCGGATGATCTCGGCGGCCTCGAGGAGCGTCGTGCGGCCGCAGAAGTTGTGGTAGCCCTTGGGCACGTCATGGATGTTCGGCGAAAGGCCGATCTCGACCACGTCGTAGCCCTTCTCGATGACTTCGAGGGCGAGGCGCTTCCAGTTGGCGAAGTTCCAGTCCTTCTCGTCGGCGTTCGACTTGGTGTGGAACACCACGTAACGCTCGGGCAGGCCCAGGCCATCGACGGTGGTGCGGGCCACTTCCGGGATGTAGATGCGCGGCGCGTCGTCGGGCACCTCGATGCCGGCCCCCTTGGTCATGGCCTGCAGCAGGTTGCCATGCACGAAGTGGGTGTCGCCGGTGATGGTTAGATCGCCCTCGGTCTTGTTGAGGGGAATCCGGCAGCTCTGGCAGATGCGACCGTTCACGTGCAGATCGACGATCTTGTCGAAGGCGCCGTGGGAGCGCCACTTGAGCCAGTCGGTCAGGCAATCGACGGCGATGGTGTTGTCGATCTCGGGATGGTTGTCGATCAGCTCGCGGAAGATGTCGCGCACGACCCACGAAATCTCGGCATCCGGGTACTGCTTGCGCAGGTGACGCACCACCGGCTCGCAGGCCACGATGTCGCCGAAGTGCTCGACGAGGCCGATGCCGATGTGCATGCGCTCGCCCTTGCCGGCGCTCTTCATGCGGCCGTGGCCGAAGGTGACCGCGCCGCCGCCGCTGCGGCTTTCCGACTTGCTGCGGCCGATGCCCTGGCGGGCAAAGGCCAGCTGGGTGCCCACGTACTGGCGCATCTGGGCGCCGCTCTGGGTGGAGATGAGCTCCTGCACCGCCAGGCGCACCGAGTGCGAGCCCTTCAGACGCCACAGCTCGGCCACGTCGCGGCCGAAACGCCAGTACAGGCCCGGGTTCTTGATCGCCCGGCGCACGTAGGGCCGCGCCGCCGAGGCAGCGGCCGCCACCCGCGAGGTGCGCCGAACCTTCAGGGCGCCGAGGCGGAACTTCGCCTCGCAGTTGGTCGGATCGACCCGCAGCGCGCGCAGCGGGTAGTGGAAGAACAGGAACAGGCTGCTGCGCCCGCCCACGGGCAGCGGCATCAGGCAGGTCTTGCTCTCGCTGAAGCCCGAACCGTCGTCCCAGAACAGCTGGGGCCGGCGGGCGTTCTCGATGAACTCCAGTTCAAGCTCGACGTGCACCCAGCCCTGCAGGCCGCCCTGGCCATTGGCTTCGAGATCCACGTAAAGCTGTGGATCGTCACCAACCGAAGTCCAGGTGCCCGACGCCTCGTCCTTGACGAGGTCGTTGGTCGGTGTCAGCGGAAGGTTCATCCAGACTTGGGACATTTTGCGACTCTTGAAGAATTGAATGGGGTGATCGGTCGGGCCGCGCTCAGCGCCCACCGGAAGGTTTGGGCGTCAGGCCGAGCGCCGACGCGGCGCGCCAGGCGCGGGAGTTGACCACTTCGGTGTGGCGGCCCTGCCAGACGCGGGTTTCCTCATCAGCGGCGGCAACCGCCGCCGTGAGCGCGTCGATGTGCGCCGCCTGATCAGCAAGACGCATGTCCCGCTCGGCGACTGCAACATCAAGGCGGCCGATGCTCGCATCCCGCTCGGCGACTGCGGCTTCGAGGGAACGGATCGTTGCGTCCCGTTCGGCTACGAGGCCTTGCAGGTGCTCGATCGCGCCCTGCAGCCTGCGGATCTCGGCATCGCGTTCGATGGCGAGGCGCTGGGTCTCTTCCAGGGCTGCCTGGGTCTGGTCGAGGCGCGCGGACACCGCTGCGGTCTCGCCGCTGCGGGCGGTGGCCAGGGCCTGGACGTCTTCCAGCGCAGCCTGGGTCATGTCCAGCCTGGCGGTGAGGGTTGCAACCTCGTCGGCCCGGGCACGGGCCAAGGCCTGGATTTCTTCGAGCGCCGCCTGGGTCTGGTCGAGCCGGGCGATCAGTTCGTGCTGGTCGCCACCGCGCTGACGGGCCAGGGCCTGGGCGTCGTCGAGGGCGGCCTGCAGGTGTTCGACCTGGGCACCCCGCGCCTCTGCCAGCGACTGGGCCGTGGCCAGGGCCTCGCCGTGGCGGTCGAGATCGGCCGAGAGCTGGCCGACGCGGGCCTGCAATTCGCCCAGGGCGCTGCGCAGGGAGCGCTGGGTGACACCGCCAAGCAGACGGGCGACGGTCATCCGCTCGTCCGGCCTGTGGCTGGTCACCGCGCGGATGGCGTTGCCCAGGCGAGTGGCGCCGTCGGCGATCTCCACCAGATCGTTCATCGCGAAGATGAAGGGCTTGCTGCGATTGCCGACAAACTCCAGCGCATCGGCCCGCAGGCAGCGGAAGGCGGCATCGAGCCCGGCCTGCCAGCGGACCACGGCGTGGTCGGCGCGCCCTTCACGGAAGGCCAGCACGCCGGCGCGCAGTGCAGCATCGGCCTGCTTGGTGCCAAGAGTGGGCGTGATGTGCAGCACGTCGGCGTCCACCACCGCCTGATAGGCAGCATCGGCGCCGGCCGCATCGCCTCGGGCTTCGAGGAAGCGCGCGCGCAGGTAGTCCAGCGACACGCACCAGCGGCGTACATGGGGGTTGGCGTCGGCGTGGCCGGCGTCGAGATAGGCACCAACCCGGGCGAGCCAGTCGTCGGCGGCCGCGCCGGCCGGGCCGGCATCTTCGAGCATCCGCCAGCCGGTGACGGTGAGCCCGGCGCCCAGATCGGCGGAGCCAGCGCGGGCGCCGGCCACCACGGCCTGCGCGAGCGCCAGCAGCGCGGATTTGTCGCGGATACGCCAGGGCAGCTCGACCATCGCGTGGACCAGCCACGAGCGGTCGTAGTGCTCGGCAAAATCGACCAGATGGGTGGCGCCCTCGAAACCGGTGTGGATGGTTTCGTCGTAGGGCCGCGGCGCGTCGACCAGGGGCGACTTGCTGGCGCACACCAGCCACCATTCGCCTTCGGTGGCAGCGGCGGCATCGAGCCCGACGGCGTCAAGCTTGCGCGGCTGCGGGCGCCAGACGCGGTCGGCGCCGGTCTTGCAGCCGCTGGCGGTGAGGCTCCAGGCGGATTCCACCACGAAGTGCGCGGCAAGCTCGTCACGCACGCGGGCCCAGTCGTAGACGTGCAGGTGGTGGGGGTTCGGGTCTTCGCCGGTCTCGTCGGCCCAGTCGTTGGGCACGCTCACGAAGATCCGCCCGCCGGGCTTGAGCACGCGCTCAAAGGCCGCCAGCAGGGCTTGCGGGTCGGTGACGTGCTCCAGCGTTTCGAGGGACACCACGAAATCGACGGAGGCATCCGCCACCTCGTCCAGCGCTTCGGGCAGCGATCCGCAACGGAAGTCGACGCGATCGCTGGCGTAGTTGCGCCGGGCGAAATCCACCGCCCAGTCGGAGAGATCGATGCCGGTGATCCGCGCCGCCGGCGACAGACTGGCCAGCACGTGGCTGCCGTAGCCCAGGCCGCAGGCGGCGTCGAGCACGGTGTCGCCCGGACGGACCAGTGTGGCCGCCAACTGGTAGCGCACCACGTGGGCGTCGGAGCGCACGCCGGCTTCGCGGAGCATGTCGCTGTGCAGGTCACGCTCGCGCTTGAGCCGGTCGGGCGTGTCGCCGTCGGCAAACACCGGCGGACGGTAGTCGAACAGCGCCCAGCATTCGGTGTTGCTGGCGTCGAGCCGGGCATAGCCGAAGAGTTCGGTGGTGGCCGGGTGCTTGATGTAGCCGTGGCCGATCATCGCCGCCTCGACCCGCGCCCGCAGCGGCGCGGTTGCCTCGGCCGCATCGCGGCACACCACGAAGGCCGGATGGGCGCCGGCATCGACGGGAATCACTTCGCCACGGACCAGCTCATCGAGCGTGGTGACGATCACCCACGCATCCCGCGGGCCCGCAGCCGGGCAGGCCATGCCGCGGGCGGCGAGGCGTCCGGCAAGCGCGGCAGCATCGCCCGCCAGCCCGACGCGGCACACACCCAGCGCGTTGAAGACCGCTTCGCCCAGCGATTCGAGGTAATCGGCAGTCATCATCTACTTGGAAAACGCGTAGTTGAGCTGGATGTCGCAGACACCGCCATACCAGCGCTTCAGTCGGTCCATCGCCACGTTGAAGAAGGCCGCTTCGTCCTTCCAGTGCAGCATGCGCTGGTAGCCGGGCATGAACATCTCTTCCTCGCAGACGTAGGCCTGCACCTCATAAAAGCCTTCGCCCAGCAGACAGCGGAAGCTCATGTCCACGACGAACTCCTCGCCCGCCTCGAACTGCTTGTGCCACACACCCTCGTAGCCCGGATTGCCCTGGGCGGCATTCAGATCGGCCGCAAAGGTACCGCCGGAGTAAACCTTGACGCCCTCGCGGTTGCGCAGGCGGATGCCGAAGGACAGGCGTGTCTGGGGCTTCACGAAGTGATAGGTGACGCTGACCCGGATCTCGTCGTCGGGGTGCACCGTGCCCAGCGACGGGCTGCCGTTCACGAAGACATCGACACGCTTGATGTAGGCGTCGAAATCGCCAAAGGACGATTTGTCCTCCACCAACTCGGGCACCGGCGCCGCGGCATCGGCGGATTCGGCCGGCGCTTCGGGCGGCGGCTTGTGGGTGCTGGCGTAGCGGACTTCCTCTTCGTGGAGGCGCCGGCGGTATTCGAGGACGATCTCGGACGACGGCCCGATGGCCCGGCAGTGGCCGCCATCGAGCAGCACCGAACGGGACGTGAGGGTGCGCACCACTTCCTGGTCGTGGGAGACGAACAGCAGCGTGCCACCACTCGACAGGAAGCGCTCGAGCCGCTGGTAGCAACGCTTCTGGAACAGCGCGTCGCCCACCGCCAGGGCTTCATCGACGATCAGGATGTCCGGCTCGAGCTGCACCTGCACCGCAAAGGCGAGACGCACGAACATCCCGCTGGAGTAGGTCTTGACCGGCTGGTCGATGAACTCGCCGATGTCGGCAAAGCCGGCGATGTCATCGAAGCGGGCCTCGATCTCGGCCTGGCTGAAGCCCAGCAGGGCGCCGTTGAGGAAGACGTTCTCGCGGCCGGTGAATTCGTGGTTGAAACCGGAGCCAAGCTCCAGCAGCGCGGCGATCCGCCCGCGAGTCTCGACCCGCCCTTCCGTGGGCGACAGCACGCCGGTGACGATCTGGAGCAAGGTGCTCTTGCCGCTTCCGTTCTTGCCGACGATGCCCACCGACTCGCCCTTCTCGAGCTCCAGCGAGATGTGACGCAGGGCCCAGAAGTCGTGGGCGTAGTGCTTCGGGTGCAGGCCCAGCAGGCGATGGGCCTGGGGCAGGATGAACTGCTTGAGGCGATCCCGCGGGTTGGCGTAGGTCTGGTAGCACTTGCCCACGTCGTCGAGGGTCAGGACGACGGATCTAGATGACATCGGCAAACCCCTTCCGCGTCTTCTGGAACCACGCAAAGCCCAGCCACGCCACCAGCGTGCTCGCCGCCAGGCTCGCGCCGAGCAGCGCCCAATCGGGCTCGCGCCCCCAGATCAGCACATCCCGGGCACTCTCGATGGCCGGCGTGAGCGGATTGAGGTTGAGCAGCGGACGAAACTCCTCGGGCAGGGCGGTGACCGGAAAGAAGATCGGCGACAGGAACATCAGCGCGGTGGTGAGGATGCCGATCAGCTGCGACACGTCACGCAGGTAAACCCCCAGCGAGGCGAGGAACCACGACAGGCCCAGCGTGAGCAGCACCAACGGCAGCATCACCACCGGGAAAAGCAGAGCCGTGATGCCGGGCACCCCGAACAGCGGCACGTAGAACAGCAGCCACACGCCGAGACTGATGAGCATGTGGAAGATCGACGAACCCAGCGCCACCCAGGGCAGGATCTCCAGCGGAAAGATCACCTTCTTGACGTAATTGGCATTGGCGAGGATCAGACCCGGCGCGCGCGTCACGCACTCGGAGAACAGGCCGAACACCAGCATCCCGGTGAACAGCACCAGCGCGAACTCGGTCTTCGAGTCGCTGCCCGCCCCCCAGCGCGCCTTGAACACCACGCTGAAGACGAAGGTGTACACCGCCAGCATGAACACCGGATTGAAGAAGGACCACAGGATGCCGAGCATCGAGCCCCGATAGCGGCCGATGACTTCCCGCTTCACCAGCGCGGCAATGAGGGCCCGGTTACGGACCACGGAGGCGATCAACTCGCCCGGACTGATCGAGAAAGCCCGCATCAGCAGCACGCCTCCGCAGCGCTTCCCGACAACGCGCTATTTACCAAAATCAAACCCACAGCAAGAATCCGTTTTCTTTCTTGTATCGCAGCAGCCCGCATCAGGCCGCGCGTCTCTTCAATTCGTACGGCGCTCAGAGCCGCCCCAGCAGTGCCAGCGCAAACAGGCTGAGGCTTCCGCGCCACGTCTGGCGATACACGCCCGCGCGCAGGAAGCCCATCACTCGCGGCACCAGCCAGCGCCCGCGACCCTCCTCGAATGCTGACAGGCAAGCCCGACTGTCGGGCGTGAGGCTATCGGACAGCCGCGCCAGCGCCCGCAGGTTGCCGTCGTGCCATTTCTGCTGCCCACCGCCCAGTGCCCGGAGCACCCGGCTCGCCATGGCACCCCAGGTGAAATTGCCACCGATGACATTGCCTTCATGCTGACGGTAAGACAGTGATGGGCAGGCATCATACCTGACCACACCGCCACACCCCGAGACGACGAGGTAGATCCACCAATCGTGCACTGCCACATCGACGTCAGCGCCGGCCTTCATCAGAAGGCGCCGCGCCGCCGCATTGAAGACCATCGTGTTGCCCCCGGCAATGCTCTGCACGAGGGCATTGCGGAAGGCCGGCGGCCTTGCAAACAGCGGCGACAGACCCAGCTCGCGGCCATCCCGATCCACCAGCCGGACCCGCCCGCAGTACAGCGCGGGCACCGACTCCGGCACGGTTTCAAGCCAGGCCAGCGCCCGCTCGAGCTTGTCTGCATCCCAGATATCGTCCTGATCGGCAAAGGCGAAGTAACGCGCGTCGATATCGGCACGGCACGCCAGGTGCAGGAAGTTCGCCACGAACCCACCCTTCGGCCCCGCATCACACTGCACGCGCCCGGAAAGCGCCCCCGCGTAATCGCGGAGCGCATCGCGCATGACAGTCGAGGAAGAGTCGTCGGAAATCCAGAGTTTCCAGCCGGTGACGGTCTGGGCAATAATGGATTCGAGTTGGCGCCCGAAGAATTCCGGCCCCTCGTAGGTGCCCATCAGGATGGCCACGTCGGGCCGGGTCATGCCGGCATCCTTTCGCGCAACGTCCGAACGCTCAACCCACCGAAGCAAGCACAAACAACCAACGCCAGAGCCCCCGAGTTCCAGATTCCTCCGGCACCGCTGGCCGGCCGCATGCAGCCTTGCAAAAACCTGTCAAATTTATCACGAACCAGCCTGCTGCGGCGCACCAAAAGCGTGGTCGCAGACCGACCCTCCTCCCCCAAGACTGCTCATGTTTCACCCCATCGTCCCCGCCCGGATCGTCCTGACCGACGACAACACACCTTACTCGCCCACCTATGACGACGTCTATCACACCACCGCGGGCGGACTCGGACAGGCGCGACAGGTCTTCCTGGATGGCAACAGGCTTCCTTCGCGCTGGATCGGGCGCGAGCGCTTCACCATCATTGAGACGGGCTTTGGCCTCGGCCTGAACTTCCTCGCCACCTGGGACGCCTGGCGCAGCGATCCGGCGCGTTGCGCGCAGCTCCATTTCGTTGCGGTGGAGAAGCACCCCTTCTGCGCCGAGGACCTGGCGCGCCTGCAGGCAGCGTGGCCCGAACTCGCCCCGCTGGCAGGCGAACTGCACCGCCACTGGCCGGCGCTCACGCCGGGGACGCACCGGCTTCATCTGGACCGCGGACGGGTCGTGCTGACGCTCATTTTTGGCGATGCCGTCGACGCGCTGCCCCAGTTGCACGCGGCAGCCGACGCCTTCTTTCTCGACGGCTTCTCACCCGCGCGCAATCCAGACCTGTGGTCGCCGGCCGTGCTTGCCCAGCTCGCCCGACTGGCCGCATCGGGAGCCACGCTGGCAACCTGGTCGGTTAGCGGCAATGTCCGCCGTGGTCTTGAGACGGCCGGCTTCGCGCTGGAGTGTCGCCCGGGCTTTGGCGGCAAGCGCGAGATGCTCACTGGCCACCGCGCGGATGCACCCGCCGCCGACTTGGTTCAGCCCCGCCGGGCGCTGGTGATCGGTGCCGGCGTCGCCGGTACGTCGGTGGCCGAACGCCTAGCCGCCCGCGGCTGGCAGGTCACCGTGATCGACGAAGCCGACGGCCCCGGACAGGGCGCCTCGGGCAACCGGGCGGGCGTGTTCCGCCCCCTGCCCAGCCTCGACGACAACCGCCTCGCCCGCATCACCCGGGCCGGATTCCTCTACGGCCGGCATCACCTCGCCCGCCTCGCAGAGGCCGGCCACCCGGTGCGCTGGGCGCCCACCGGCGTGCTCCATCTGGCCCGCGACGACAAGCAGGCCGGCAAGATGCAGGCCGTCGTCGAGGCCCACGGCTATCCGACGGATTACCTGCGCTTCGCCGATCGGGACGAAGCCGCCAAACTGGCCGGCTGGCCGGTGGAGCAAGGCGGCTGGTGGTTCCCGCAGGGCGGCTGGATCCAGCCGCCGACCCTGTGCGCGGCCAATCTGGCGGCGGGCGGCGAGCGCATCACCACGCGGTTCGGCCGCCGGCTGACGAAGCTCGAACGGCGCGACGACACGTGGCTCGCCCTGGACGAATCCGGCGCCGAGATCGCCCGGGCGCCGGTGATGGTGCTCGCCAACGGCGTCGGCATCCGCGCCATCCCCGAAGCGGCCAGCCTGCCGGTGCGGCCCGCCCGCGGTCAGGTGTCGCATCTGCCCGCCACGCCCGGCGGCGCGCCGGAGGTCGTGGTGTGCCGCGGCGGCTACGTGAGCCCGGAGGTAGACGGCATCCGCTGCGCCGGCGCCACTTTCATCGCCGACGACGACAGCACCGAGCTGCGCGAAGCCGAGCACCGGGAGAACCTCGACAAGCTCGACGGCATCCTGCCCGGCTTCTCCGCCCCCTTCGATCCGACCAGCCTCGACGGCCGGGTGGGCTTCCGCCCCGCCTCGCCGGACCGCCTGCCGATGGTCGGCGCGATGCCGGCGGTGGCCAGCGTCGACCGCAATACGCCGCTCGCCGACATCCCCCGCCAGCCCGGGCTGTTTGCCGCCACCGGCTTTGGCGCCCGCGGGCTGGTGTGGGCGAGCCTGGTGGGCGAGCTGCTGGCCAGCCAGATCAATGGCGATCCACTGCCCCTGGAGCGGGATCTCGTGGATGCACTCGACCCGGCCCGATACCTGCTCAAGCCGCCGCGCCCTGGCGCCGGCAGCGAGGAATAGGCCCCCACGTCATTCCGGATGATTTTGTAAGCGGCCATTGCCGCGGTGCGCCATACCCGGGCGGCAGCGTTAAGCTGTGAACTCGAACGGAGAACCCACCATGAGCACGACCCCGAACAAACCCGGCCTGCACCCGATGCTGTGGGTGGCTGCCGCATCCGTCACCGCCGTCAGCTTGGCCGGCGTCGCCAAGCTGGCGGGCGTCCTGCCTGATTTCAGCAAGCCCGCCGAGCCCGAAAGCGTGGCGACCGCCCCCGCAACGCCCATCAAGCCGATCGAGGCGCCCCCGCCCATCGCGGCCGCCGAGCCCGCTCCGGCGCCCGTGGTCGAGACCAAACCCGAGCCGCCCGCGGCCAAGGCAGAGCACGTCGCACCCGCCCCGGCCAAGACGGCGCCCCCGAAACCCAAGCCCCATCCCAAACCAGCCCAGGCTGCGGTCATCGGCGATCCGCCGCCGGCCGACGCAGTGCCTGCACCTCGCGACGCACCGCCCCCGGGCGAACACGCCGGCCGTCGGGTCGCCGATGCGCCCCCTGCTCCTCCGCCCGTCTGCCGCGACTGCGGCGTGATCGAGCACATCGAGGCGATCCAGCAGAAGGGTGAAGGCAGCGGCATCGGCGCCATCGGCGGGGCCATCCTCGGCGGCGTGCTGGGCCATCAGGTGGGCGAAGGCTCCGGCAAGCAGATCGCCCGCATCGGCGGCGCGGTGCTGGGCGGCCTGGCCGGCAACGAGGCCGAGCGCCGCTACCGCACCATCAGCCACTACCAGATCACCGTGAAGCTCGAAGACGGCACCCGCCGGGTGATCGAGCAGCAGAGCGCACCGGCATGGCGCGTGGGCGATCCGGTGCGGGTGCGCAACGGTCAGATCGTCGCCGGCGCCGAACAACCCCGCCGCAGCGCGGATTTCTGATCCTTCTCCGGCCGGCTCGCAAAGCGGCCGCCCCAAGCAAAAAGCGCGACCCGAGGGCCGCGCTTTTTACTTGTCGAACGCCTGCCGACGCCGGGCTTACAGCACCCGATCCAGCCGCGCCAGCACCCGCTCGCGGCCCATGGTTTCGAGCACCGCATCGATGGACGGCGTCTGGGGCTGGCCCAGCAGCGCCACACGCAAGGGGATCGCCACCTGAGGCATCTTCATGCCGTGGGCGGTGCAGGTTTCCTTGATCGCAGCGCTCAGCAGCGCCTTCTCCCAGACCACATCGGCCAGCTTGCCGCGCAGGGTGGCGAGCGCGGTGCGGGCGGCGTCGGTGAGGTGCTGGGCGATGAGCTCGGGCACCGGGTGCAGGTCGATGTAGAAGGGCTCGACGGCATCGGCAAGCTCCACCAGGGTGGACACGCGATCCTTGTACAGGGCGATCAGCGCCTCCAGGGCCGGGCCGCTCTCGGGATCGACACCGCGCTGGGCGAGCCGGCGCGACACATCCGCGGCCAGCCGGGCGTTGTCGGTCTGCTTGATGTAGTGGGCGTTGAGCCACTTGAGCTTTTCGGTGTTGAACTGGGCGGCGGACGGGGTGATGTGATCCAGATCGAACCATTCCACCAGCTGCGCGCGGGAGAAGATCTCGTCGTCGCCGTGGCTCCAGCCCAGGCGGGCGAGGTAGTTGATGACGGCCTCGGGCAGGTAGCCGTCGTCGTCGTACTGGGTGACGCTCACCGCGCCGTGGCGCTTGGAGAGCTTCTGGCCGTCGTCGCCGAGAATCATCGACAGGTGGGCGTACTGGGGCACCGTGGCGCCCAAGGCCTTGAGGATGTTGATCTGGCGCGGGGTGTTATTCACGTGATCGTCGCCGCGGATGACCTGGGTGATGCCCATGTCCCAGTCGTCCACCACCACGCAGAAGTTGTAGGTGGGCGTGCCGTCGGCGCGGGCGATGATGAGGTCGTCCATCTCGGCGTTGCCGATCTCGATGCGGCCTTTCACCAGATCGTCCCAGGCCACGACGCCATCCGTCGGGTTCTTGAAGCGGATCACGGGCGACACGCCGGCGGGCGGCTCCGGCAGCACCTTGCCGGCCTCGGGACGCCAGCGGCCGTCGTAGCGGGGCTTTTCGCCGCGGGCGCGCTGGGCTTCGCGCAGGGCGTCGAGCTCTTCGGGCGGCATGTAGCAGGGGTAGGCGGTGCCGGCGGCCAGCATCTGCTGGATGACTTCCTTGTAACGGTCCATCCGCTGCATCTGGTAGAACGGGCCTTCGTCCCAGTTGAGGTCGAGCCAGCTCATGCCGTCGAGGATGGCCTGGACGGCTTCGGGCGTGGAGCGGGCCACGTCGGTGTCCTCGATGCGCAGGATGAAGGTGCCGCCGTGGCGACGGGCGTAGGCCCACGAGAACAGCGCCGTGCGCGCCCCCCCGATGTGCAGGTAGCCGGTGGGGCTGGGGGCGAAGCGGGTGCGGACGGTAGAAGCCATGGCGGAGATCCGGGTGAAGACGAAAGCCGCGATTCTATCAAAAGCCCCATCGCCACCGGCCCGCCGGAAAGCAGAAGGCCCGGTGCATGACCGGGCCTTCTGCCTTGGGCTGATCTGTGTGCAGATCAGATCGCCGATTCGTTGGTCTCACCGGTGCGGATGCGGACGACCTGCTCGACCGGCATCACGAAGATCTTGCCGTCGCCGATCTTGCCGGTGCGGGCGGCCTTGATAATCGCGTCCACGGCCTGCTCGACCACATCGCCGGCAACCACCACCTCGATCTTGATCTTGGGCAGGAAATCCACGACGTATTCGGCGCCGCGGTAGAGTTCGGTGTGACCCTTCTGCCGGCCAAAACCCTTCACTTCGGTGACGGTCAGGCCGGTGATGCCGACTTCGGACAGGGCCTCGCGGACTTCATCCAGCTTGAAGGGCTTGATCACGGCTTCGATTTTTTTCATTGGCGGTCTCCAGGAAACGATTCTGCATTCTAGCCCGAAAGGCTGGCCCGGGGCGTTCCGGGCCTCGCCAACGGGATGCTGAAAGGAAGGTTCAGGCGTCGCGGTAACGCGACGTGATCGGGTAGCGCCAGTCCTTGCCGAAGCCGCGCTGGGTGACGCGCACCCCCGGCGGCGACTGGCGGCGCTTGTACTCGTTGCGACGGAGCATCGCCACGGCGCGGTACACGTCCACCTCCGGGTAGCCCTGGGCGACGATCTCGCGGGGCGACAGGTCGTCTTCCATGTAGGCGGCGATGATGGCGTCGAGCACCTCGTAGGGCGGCAGGGAATCCTGGTCGCACTGGTCGGGCTTGAGCTCGGCCGAAGGCGGACGGGTGAGGATGTTGTCGGGGATCACCGGGCCGCCGGGCTGAGCGTTGCGCCAGGCGCACAGGCGATAGACGAAGGTCTTGTAGATGTCCTTGATGACCGCGAAACCGCCGGCCATGTCGCCGTACAGCGTGGCGTAGCCGGTGGCCATCTCGCTCTTGTTGCCGGTGGTGAGCACGATGGCGCCGGTCTTGTTGGAGAGCGCCATCAGGATCATGCCGCGGATGCGCGACTGGAGGTTCTCCTCGGTCGTGTCTTCGGGCAGGCCGGCAAACTGGGGCGCCAGCATCGCGGCGAAGGTCTTCATGGCCGGCTCGATGGCGATCTCGTCGTAGCGCACGCCGATGCGGCGGACCATCTCGCGGGAATCATCCAGGCTCATCTGGGCGGTGTAGGGCGAGGGCATCATCACCGCGCGCACCTTGTCGGCGCCCAGGGCGTCGACGGCGATGGCCAGGGTGAGCGCCGAATCCACGCCGCCGGAGAGGCCGATCAGCGCGCCGGGGAAGCCGTTCTTGCCCAGGTAATCGCGCACGCCCAGCACCAGCGCCTGATACACGTCGGCCTCGACGGGGCGCTCGGCGGGCACGCTGCGCTCCTGCCAGCGGCCGTCGGCGAAGTGCAGCAGAGAGAGCTCTTCGGCAAACATCGCGCCCTGCCAGGCCAGCGTGCCGTCCTCGTCGAGGGCGAAGGAGCCGCCGTCAAACACCAGTTCGTCCTGGCCGCCCACCAGGTTGCAGTAGGCCACCGGCAGGCCGGTGTCGGCGATGCGCTCGCGCAGCACGTCGTAGCGCAGCTGCTGCTTGTTCATGTGGAAGGGCGAGGCGTTGAGCACCAGCAGCAACTCGGCGCCGGCTTCGCGGGCACCGTCGGCGGCGCCGGCTTCCCACACGTCGGCGCAGATGTTCACGCCGATCTTCACGCCCTTCAGCTCGAACACGCAGGCTTCAGTGCCGGGCTCGAAGTAGCGCTCTTCGTCGAACACCTCGTAGTTGGGCAGGCGGTGCTTGAAATAGGTGTGGGTGATGCGCCCGTCGCGGATCACCGCGGCGGCGTTGTAGCGCTCGCCGCCATACAGGGCCGGATAGCCGACCAGCACGGTGATGCCCTGCACCTGGGTGGCCAGGGCCGCCAGCTCGTCGGCGCAGGTGTCGATGAACGCCGGCCGCAGGAGCAGATCCTCGGCCGGGTAGCCGCACAGGGCGAGTTCAGGGGTGAGGACCACATCGGCGCCTGCGGCCTTGGCCCGGGTCACCGCTTCCAGGATCCGGCGCGCATTGCCGGAGATGTCGCCCACGACCGTATTGATCTGGGCAATCGCGACGCAAAGTGGGGTTTTCATGGGGCGACACTATACCGCAGCGCAGGCCCACAAATAACCGCTCAAAAGCACTGGAGGACCGCCCACACCCGCGAGAAATCGCCCTGCGCCAGATCGTCCTCGTGAATCCAGAAATAGATGTTTCCGCCGTCGCCCCACATCATCCCGAGTGCCTCATCCGACCCCACCTGTAGCAGTAGACGCCAGCCGGCGGGGTCGAGGCCCGACCGCTGGCGCAGCGACTCGGCCACCCGCTGACACTCCTCCTCCATCGTGTCGTCCTGGATGTTGGCCGGGTAGCCACCCATCTGGTGGAAAGCGTGCTCGCCATAGGCGCCGTCCCTGAGCTCGTCGAAGCGATCGAAATTGTCATCCGCCAGCCTGCTCCAATCCACGCCGATCCGCTCAAAGCTCGGAACGGTGCGAATCGCCCGAAAACCCACCGCAGCCGCAGCAAACCGAAAATCATCCGGCAGCGCATCGGGCATATCACGTGGAGGAGCAGTGGGCCGCTGCGCCAGGTGGATCACCTGCCAGCCGGGGCCCTCACCCCGGTCGAGCGCATCGGGCGGCAGGTCGGGGTCGTAGAAGAAATACAGGCAGCCCTTTGTCGGCAGGCCTGGCAACACGACGGGCGCGCCCGGAATCTCGGCGAGATCGAGCTGGGCCAGAAACGCCATTGGCCCCTCGCAGCCCATTGGCCACGCCATGTCGTCCGGCAGATTGGGCTGTCCGCCCACTTGCGACCAGCCTGCAGAAGCCGCAGGCACCAGTTGCAACGCCGGCCGTTGCTGCGCCAGCAGAAGGTCGAGGGCTTCGTCGGTGGACATGATCGGTTCGACTTTATGGTTTGGCGCAAGAGACGTGGGCGCCGGCAAGCCCGCGTGGCAGGCATGGATCGGGTCGGTCGCCGACGGAGCTGGCTGTGGCCGTGGGCCCTCGGTGACAGACTCTCCCGACTCATCAATACAGCCGACCTCCCGAAAACGCACCGCGTAACCAATGCCCGCACTTTCGATACGCCGCTTGAAAGTTTCGGTGACAAACACCTCCCCTCGCGTCGAGTCCTCAAGTGTAAAGACCTCCACGTCGAGTAAAGCTGGGTCGGTCAGAACAATTTTCCGGCAACTGAATATCAAGGCGCTCTCCGAGGAGAACCGTCGGAAGTCGCTCCGCTCGGGGTCATACGCATGCGTGGTGCGCAGAACATTGACGACGTACCAAGGTTCATCTTCGATCAGGATTGGGAGCAATTCCCAGTCGGCCGAAGGGTCAGGCAGCAAAACGGGCACCGCAGCGGCACTTATCAGCACGCCCCCACACCCTAGGCAAACATCGGGTCGCCCTTTTTCTGGCTTTGGCTTCACGTCCCGATCCCAACCAAAGGAGACAGAGCACCATGAATCAGCGAATTGGCGGCGATTGATCTCCAATCGCGTCCGTTCATGGAAGGTAGGATCATCTGGATAACCCAAGAAGAAGTACCCTCCCATGCCCTCTACGATATAAACGTTCAAGTCACCCCCGCAAATAGTTATGAACCCGAGTTTTGTTCTTAAAGGCACCTCAGCAAGAATATCAACGAGATCAACCCGGCGATTATTTTGATGCCCCAACATTTCCACCCCGCCATCGCCGAGATCCCGGCCGACCAGTGGGACGCCCTCGCTGGCGATCAGCCCTGCCTGTCCCATGCCTTTCTGGCGGCGCTGGAGTCGTCCGGCTGCGTGGCGCCGGGCACCGGCTGGATGCCCCAGCACGCGGCGCTGTGGGACGGCGACCGGCTCCTGGCGGCGATGCCGCTCTACCTCAAGCACCATTCCTACGGCGAATACGTGTTCGACTGGGCCTGGGCCGACGCCTACCGGCGCCACGGGCTGGATTACTACCCCAAGTGGCTGTCGGCCCTGCCCTTCACGCCGGTGCCGGGCCTGCGGGTGCTGGGGGTGGATGAGGCGAGCCGGCGGGCGCTGATCGCGGGGGTGATCGACCACGTACGCGATTCCGGCGCGTCGTCGCTGCACGTGCTGTTTCTCACTGCCGAGGAAGCCGGCTGGCTCGCCGAGGCCGGGCTGGAGATCCGTCACGGGGTGCAGTTTCACTGGCAGAACGCCGGCTACCGGGATTTCGACGACTTCCTCGCCCGCCTCGCCCAGCCCAAGCGCAAGAAGATCCGCCAGGAGCGGCGCAAGGTGGCGGAGGCGGGGGTGACTTTCCGGGTGCTGCGCGGCGCGGCCATCGGCGCGGACGACTGGGCGTTCTTCCACGCCTGCTACTGCCGCACCTACGCCGAGCATCGCTCGTCGCCCTATCTCACGCTGCGCTTCTTCGAGGATTTCCACCGCGCCCGGCCCGACGCCTGCGTGCTGATGATCGCCGAGCGCGACGGCACGCCGGTGGCGGCCAGCCTCTTCCTGCAGGACGCCGAGGCGCTCTACGGCCGCTATTGGGGCGCGACGGAGTTCATCCCCTGCCTGCACTTCGAGGCCTGCTATTACCAGGCCATCGACTACGCGATCCAGCACCGCCTCGCCCGCTTCGAGGGCGGCGCCCAGGGTGAGCACAAGCTCTCCCGCGGGCTGGAGCCGGTGCGCACCACCTCGGCCCACTGGATCGCCGACCCGCGCTTCCGGGACGCGGTGCGGCGCTTCCTGGCCCAGGAGCGCGACGGGGTGGATGGCTATCTGGACGAGCTCACCGAGCACCTGCCGTTCAAGCGGCAGGACGGGTGATCAGCGGGCGCCGCAGGCGGCGGGCTGGAGCTTCTCCTCGCGGATCGGCAGATTGACCAGCGCGGCGAGCCCCGCCAGCACCATGTCGGCGTACCACATCCAGTCGTAGTTGCCGGATTCCACCAGCGCGATACCGCCCAGCCAGGCGCCGAAGAAGGCGCCGATCTGGTGGGACAGCAGCGTGAGTCCGAACAGCGTGCCCAGGTAGCGCAGGCCGAACAGCTTGCCCACCAGCCCGGCGGTGGGCGGCACGGTGGCAAGCCAGGTGAGGCCCAGGCCAATGGCGAAGACGTAGAAGGTCAGATCCGTCTTGGGCGAAACGAGATAGATACCCACCATCACCGCCCGTGAGGCGTACATCCACACCAGCAGCCACTTCATCCGGTAGCGCTGCCCCAGCGCGCCGGCCGACAGGCTGCCGACGATGTTGGCCAGCCCGATCAGCGCCAGCGACAGCGCCGACACGTTGGCCGGCAGGCCGCACAGGTCCACCGCGCCGGGCAGGTGGGTGACCAGGAAGGCGATGTGGAAGCCACAGGTGAAGAAGCCGGCGTGCAGGCACCAGTAGCTGCGGTCGCGGAAGGCCACGCGCAGCTGTTCGGTGAGGCTCATGCTCACCGCCGCGCCGCCCGCCGGGTGCTCGGCCTTGTGGCGCAGCGGCCACGACAGCAGGATCGTCAGCAGGGTGACCGCGGCGAGGCTGAACAGGGCCGTCACCCAGCCGTAGGCGCCGATCAGAAACTGCGACAGGGGCGCGAAGACGAACTGCCCGAACGATCCGCCGGCGTTGATGAAGCCCGACGCGAAGGCACGTTTGTCAGCAGGCAGGCGCTGGGACACCGCCCCCAGCAGGATCGAGAAGCTGCCCGCCCCGGCGCCGGCGGCCACCAGCAGGCCGACGGTGACGGTGAGCGCGAACTCGCTCTCGACGAAGGGCGTGAGCGCGAGCCCCAGGGCCATCAGCGCCGCACCACCAAACAGCGATCCGGCCGGGCCGTAGCGGTCGGCGATGGCGCCGAACACCGGTTGGGACGCCCCCCACACGAACTGCGACACCGCCATCGCAAAACTGATGCCGGTGATGCCGATGCCGGTGGCGGTGTTGATCGGCGACACGTAGAGCCCGAGGGACAGGCGCACGCCCACGGTCACCATCAGCACCGCAGAGGCGGCCAGGATGAGGGGCCAGTACGACGCTGGCGTCGGCGGATTGGCTTGGGACGGAGTCATCGGAAAACGCGGGGGCTGACGAAAAACAGCCGGCCAGCATCCACCGAAAGCCCGGCCCGGTCAATCAGGGCTTGTGAGCATCCAGGATCGCCTGGGCTGCGGCGAAGTCATAACCTTCAACCGCCTGCTCGAAGCGGCCCATGTCGGCCCCCAGGCGGGCCGCCAGCAGCGCGGCGGAATCGCGCACCATGCGCTGTACGGCCACGTTGCCGTCGGCCAGGAGCGCGTCGATCCGCACCACGGCCTGCTCGACCGCGGCGGGATCGGGGGCGACGGCCTCGGGCGGCACGTCGACCGGCAGGGCCCGGATTGCGGCCACGAGGGCGGCCTGGGCAAGGGCCACGTCGTCAAGC
>NZ_BSPX01000015.1:0-69058 GCF_030161255.1 Zoogloea oryzae | reverse complement strand
GGCGGCAAGCGCCGCCGGCGTGTCGCACACCGCGGCACCGGCGGCGGCGATCTCCGCCGCGGCCTCCGGGCGTCGCGCCCACACCGCCACGTCGTGCCCGGCCCTCAGCAGGTGGCCCGCCATCGGCAGGCCCATCACGCCCAGCCCCACAAAACCGACGCGCATCTCAGCCCCCCGACAGGCCTTCGAGCAGCTTCAGCGCGGCGATGGAATCCTCCTCGCCCAGGCCGCTGCCGACCATTGCGTTGAAGAGCTGCGCCGTGGCCGCGCTGGTGGGCAGCATCAGGCCCAGGCGATGCGCCTCCTGCACCACGATGTTCATGTCCTTCTGGTGCATCCAGGCCTTGAAGCCCGGCTTGAAGTTGCGGTCGAGCATGCGCTGGCCGTGGTTCTCGAGGATGCGGCTGTAGGCAAAGCCGCCCAGCAGCGCCTCGCGCACCTTGCCCGCATCCACGCCGCTCTTGCGGGCGAAGTTGAAGGCCTCGGCCACCGCCATCACCGTCACGCCGGTGAGGATCTGGTTGCACGCCTTGGTCACCTGGCCGGCACCCGAGCCACCAATCAGATTGACCGACTTGCCCATGCAGGCGAGCACCGCCTTGGCCTTCTCGAAGGCGGCCTCCTCGCCGCCCACCATGATGGTGAGCCCGGCGTTGATCGCGCCCACCTCGCCACCCGACACCGGCGCGTCGAGCATGGTCACGCCCTTTTCGGCGAGCCGCGCGGCGATCGACTGGGCCGCCGCCGGCGCGATGGTGCTCATGTCGATGTAGATCAGGCCCGGCTTGGCGCCCTCGGCCACGCCACCTGCGCCCAGGGCCACCGCCTCCACGTCCGGCGCGTCTGAGACCATCGACACCACGATGTCACAGTTCGCGGCAACATCCGCCGGGCTGGCCGCGCCCTTCGCGCCGGCTTCCAGCAGCGGGGCCATGGATTCGGCCCGGCGCGCCCAGACGGTCAGATCGAACCCGCCCTTCAGAATGTTGAGCGCCATCGGACGCCCCATGATGCCCAGACCGACGAACCCGATTTTCATGCCCTGCTCCCGCGCTCAAAAAAAGCGAGAGGTTAGCGGCCCGCCCCGGGCAAGGGAAGTAGGGAAACCGGCAGGCCGCCGGCCTGACCATCAGTTCACCTGGAATTTCAGCGTCTCCAGCTCGAATCGGGCGATCGCCGTCACGGCGCCGCTGCCGCCGCCGCTCGGATCGAAACTGAAACCCGACAGGCCGATGGTCTGGAAGCTCAGGTCAGCCAGCACCGTCTTGAGGGCCGTGTCGCGCAGCTCCACGCCGATCGCCACCGGATCGCCGTGTGCCCCGCTGGCGGTCAGCTTCAGCACCGCGTCGCGCCACTGGGCGCAATCCGGCCCGGTCACGGTCAGGGCCAGCGGCGAGAAGCCCAGGGCGCCCACCAGCAGCCGCCCGCCAAACCGGTCGTCCTCCCGCACCAGGCTGCGCGAGAGCGTGACCGCGCCGATCCGGCTGATCCGCCCGCTCGGCAAGCCCGGCACCGTCACCACGAAGTTCGACGCCAACCACTTCTTGGCGCGTCCCGGTGCGGCCGACTTCACCGCCCCGCCAAGCGGCCCGGCCTCCACGCGCTCCGGTTCGAACACCGCCTCGATCGCGTAGATCTCCTTGCCCGCCGCCGAGCACTCGGGAAGGCGCAGCTCGGTGAGGATGCAGCCCTTCAGGACGAGATGGTGGCGCACCTTGCCGTTCCCGTCGGTGTGCAGCACGCCCAGATCGACCGGATCGACCCGACCGCTCGTCAGCCCTTCCAGCCAGCCCGCCAGCGGCGCCATCGACGGCGGCGTGAAGCGCACCGTCAGCTGCCCGAAGCGCGGCTGTCCGAGCCGGTGTCCGCCGCCCTGAGCGGGGAGCGGAATCACCTCCCAGCTGATGTCCGGCAGCACGCAGGCCATCAGCGGATAAACGAGGCCATTCACATCAAGATAAGTCGTCCCGATCTGGGTTATGGCAGCAACGGGTGGCATGGGCCTGCTCCTTCCGGCGGTGATTTCTGGGGATTGGAAACCGCCCGGCATCACGCGGCGGCCTCAAGGCAAGATAGCTCCCCGCCAGCGCAATGGAAAGGGTGACGGAAAGTAAGCCTTACGCGCGTCCCCTCGCCCGGGCCTTCCGCTACACTCGGAGGATCATCCCACTGCACCTGATTCCCGCCATGTCCTACGCCCCCTTCATCAAGGAGATCGGCCGCGGGCCGAAAGGCTCCAAGCCCCTCACCACCGAACAGGCCGAATCCCTCTTCGGCGACATGATGGACGGCCGCGTGCCCGATCTGGAGCTGGGCGCCATCATCCTGTCGATGCGCATCAAGGCCGAATCCCAGGACGAACTGCTCGGTTTCCAGCGCGCCCTCGACGCCCGCACCGCCCGCGTCGCCGTGCCAGCCGGGCCGCGGCTGGTGGTGCTGCCCACGTACAACGGCGCCCGCCGCCAGGCCAACCTGATGCCGCTGGTGGCCCTGCTGCTGGCCCGCGCCGGCGTGCCGGTGCTGATCCAGGGCCGTCACGACTTTGAAAGCCGGGTGAGCCCCTTCGCGCTCCTCGACGCCCTCGGCATCCAGCCCGCCGCCAGCATTTCCGAGGCCGAAACCCAGCTTGCGGAGCGCCGCCTGGCCTGCCTGCCCCTCGACGTGCTCGCACCGGGGCTCGAACCGATCCTCGCCACGCGGGTGCGCTTGGGCGTACGCAACAGCGCCCACACCCTCGCCAAACTCCTCGACCCGGCCCCGGGCCACAGCGTGCGGGTGGTCTCGGTGACCCACCCCGAATACCTCGAACGGATGCATGCCCACCTTGTGGCCCAGGGCGGCACCGGCATGCTGCTGCGCGGCACCGAGGGCGAGGCCTTCGCCAACCCCCGCCGCCGGCCCCAGCTCGAAGCCTTTGCCAACGGCGTCGCTAGCATCGCCTTCCCGGCCGAGGAAGGGGGCGCGCCCCCCGTCGAGGGCCTGCCCGACAACCCGGAAGTCTCCGCCAACGCGGCCCTGATCCAGGCCATGCTGGCCGGTGAGATCCCCGTTCCACAGCCCGTTCTCGACCAGGTCAGCGCCTTGCAGGCCCTCGCCGCCGTACCCCGCGTGTAGCCCCGCGCAGATTTTTCTGTCCCTACGTCAACCCTTCATCGGATAGCCATTGATCTTTCATGCAGCTCTGCTTAACTGAGCTCAGAGCGTTTGTCATTTCCCGGGCCGCTCCCGCGCGGACGGCCCCTTCCCCGGAAGGAGATCGACCATGACCAAGAAGGCACTGTGCATCGGCATCAATGATTATCCCGGCACCCAGAACGACCTCAACGGCTGCGTCAATGACGCCAGAGACTGGGCCGCCACCCTCACCGGCCGTGGCTTTACCGTCACCACGCTGATCGACGCCCAGGCCACCAAGGCCGCCATGGTCAGCGCGATGAGCAGCCTCATCTCCGGCGCCGCCAAGGGCGACACGGTGGTCATCACCTACTCCGGCCACGGCACCTGGGTGCCCGACAAGAACGGCGATGAACCCGACGGCCGCGACGAAGCCCTGTGCCCGTGGGACATCGGCTCGGGCAAGGTGCTGCTCGACGACGAGATCGCCGTGATCTTCGGCAACCACGCCCCCGGCGTGCGCGTGCTGCTGATCTCCGACAGCTGCCACTCCGGCAGTGTCACCCGCGGTGACGACAGCGACCTCGACCCCGGCATGCCCCGCGCCCGCTTCCTGCCGCCCAGCGTCTGGATGAAACCCGAGGACCTGCCCCCCGCCGGCCGCGCCCTCAGCCTGCCCAGCCTCAGCGGCCTGTCGCGCAGCGGCGGCGACCTGCTGATGGCCGGCTGCACCGACACCCAGTTCAGCTGGGACACCAGCTTCAAGGGCCGCCCCAACGGCGCCTTCACCTACTACGCCCTCAAGGCCCTGGCCGCCCTGCCGGCCACCGCCAGCTACGCGAACTGGTTCAAGGCCATCAGCCCCACCTACCTGCCCACCAACCAGCTGCCCCAGAACCCGCAACTGTTTGGCAGCCGCACCGCCAAGGCCTGGAAGGTCTTTTCCTGAGCCCAGCCTCACGTCGCCGCCACCCAACCCCGGCCCGCCGTTCGCGGGCCGGTTTGCCAATCGGCCCCCGATCTGGAGTCCCGTTGTGAATACCCCGGCCCTGCCCACCCTGCGCCTCGTTGCTGCCCCCGAAACCGACGCCAGCCGCAAGCCGGCACGCCTCGCAGCCCTTGCCCAGGCGGGCAGCCGGGGCGACAGCGGCGAACCCCTCGACCCGCTGCTGTCCACGGTGCTCGTGGCGGAGAGCTGGGAGATCGGCCCCCGCTCCCGGGGCGACGACAGCCGCCAGGTGGACGTACCGCCCGATACCCGCCTGCTGGCCCTCGAGGCCGACGACGGCACCACGGTCTTCATCCGCGCCGACACGCTGGCCGAACGCCTCGCCAACCTGGCCGTCACCCGCCCCGAACTGCGCGGCGACGACAACACCCTCGACCTCACCGCCCTGCGCCCCCGGGACGCCCGGAGCCGGGGCATCGGCGAATGGGTGTGGCGCCGGCTCTCCGCCCTCGTCGTACAAGAGGACGCGATCACCAAGGCCGCCCACGCCAGGCTCGCGGATCTCACCGGCACGGTGGTCGAAGACCTCGTCGTCGCCGGCGGCACCTATGCCGGGGCCAAGGCCATCGTGTGGGCCATCGAAGTTCGCGGCCGCAAGGCCCCCGGCCTCTATACGTGGGACGGCGGCGCCATCGACGCCGAAACCCCGCTGGCGGACAAGGCCCCGGCCGTCCTGGCGCTCACGGAGCAGCCCGGCCTGATCTTCATCCATGGCACCGGCTCCCACACCCTGGGCGGCTTCGGACAGCTACCCGGCAGCCAGAGCTGGCAGAAGCTGGTGGGCAAGTTTGAAGGCGGGCTGTTCGGCTTCGAACACCACACCTTCTCCGAGAGCCCCATCGACAACGCCCTGGCCCTGGCCCGGGTGCTGCCGGTCAATGCAAAGTTCAGCATCGTCACCCACTCCCGCGGCGGGCTCGTCGGCGATCTGCTGTGCATCGACGCCAGCCCCGACAACGCCGAGACCCTCAACGCCCTGATCCGCGACTACCGCCCGGCGCCTCGCCAGGACGACAGCCTCGACCCCACGGCCAAGGCCGACCTGGAGCGCTTCATCGAGCAGGAGCAGGGCAAGCTCGGCGAACTCATCCAGCTGCTGCGTGCCAAGCGCTTCCAGATCGGCCGCTACGTGCGCGTCGCCTGCCCGGCCCGGGGCACGGCGCTGCTCACCGACAATCTGGAAGTCTTTTTGTCAGGTCTCCTCAACCTCATCCGCAAGGCGGGGGGCTGGGCGGCCGGCGCGGCCGTCGGCGCCGCCTCCGGCCCCATCGCCGGGGCCAAGGCGAAGGCCGCCACCGACAAGGGCGTCGCGGTGCTCACCCGCATCGTCATCGAGATCGCCAACCGGCGCCTCGACCCGCGGCTCCTGCCCGGCATCGAAGCCATGCTCCCCGACGCCGCCATGGGCATGCTGCTGGCGTCCGTCCCCCATCGCCCCGACACCCGCATGGCCATCATCGCCGGCGACATCGAGGGCGGCGGCCTCGCCAAGCGCCTCGGCACGATGTTCACCGACTGGATGTTCTTCGATAAGGCCAACAACGACCTGGTGGTGGACACCGCCTCGATGTACGGCGGCCTGGCCTACCAGGCACAGGCCCGGGCGATCTTCGTCCAGGGCGAAAACGTCAATCACTTCCGCTACTTCCGCGACGACACCGCCACCGCCGACGGCCGCCCGCTGCCTTCCGCCGTGCACCGCTGGCTGACCGCCGACCAACCCACCGAATTGCCCGAATGGGCCACCCGCGCCCAACCGGAAATCGATCGCGACGACCGGGTGGCGCCCCCGGCGGCCCCAAAATCCCGCGGCGACACCCGTGCGCCCATCCTCGTCTTCCTGCCGGGCATCATGGGCAGCAACCTCGACGCCGACGGCAACCGCGTCTGGCTCGATCCCCTCGGCCTCGCCCGCGGCGCCCTCAGCCGCATCGCCATCGACAGCAAGGCCCGGGTGGCCGAAGCCGGGCTGGTGGGCATGGCCTACGGCAAGCTCGTCAAGCAGCTCGGCAAGACCCATCAGATCGAACTCTTCGACTACGACTGGCGCCAGCCCATCGCCAGGCTCGGCGAGCAACTGGCCGGCCGGCTGAGCGATCTCCTCGACAAGCACCCCGACACCCCGGTACGCATCCTCGCCCACAGCATGGGCGGCCTGGTGGTGCGCGCCGCCATCGCCCACAAGCCGGCCCTGTGGGACGCCATCGTCGCGCGACCCGAGGGCCGGCTGGTGATGCTCGGCACACCCCACCACGGTTCGCACCTGTTCGTCGACACGCTGCTCGGCCAGTCCGACACCATCCGCCTGCTGGCGCGGATGGACTTCCGCCACAAGATGCAGCAGATCCTCGACATCGTCGCGGGTTTTCCCGGCGCGGTGCATCTGCTGCCGGCGCCGGGCTTCCTCGACACCGGCAACACCGTCGTGCGCGATTACTACCGCCCGGAAACCTGGGAAGCCCTCGCTGCCAACAACAACGATTTCTGGTTTGGTCGCAAGCTGGGCGGCAGGCCTTCGGCCAAGGTGCTCCAGCAGGCGGCCGATTTCTGGAACGCCGTCGCCGACACCAGCTGGGTGGCCAAGGCCCCCGAGCGGATCGCCTACGTCTTCGGCCAGAGCGACAACACCCCCTGCGGGATCGTCGAGCAGCAGGGCGGCGGCAGCATCGTGCTGCGCGGCACGCCCGAGGGTGACGGCTCGGTCACCTGGGCGTCGGGCCACCTGCCGGGCCTGCCCAACGACCGCAAGTGGCTCATGCCCGTCGACCACATGGGGCTCACCAGCACCGAAGCCTATTTCGACGAGATCGAGACCCTCCTCGAGCGGGGCGCCCCGCGCAAGCTCGGCCCCCTGCCGGTGAGCCGCGGGGGCGACGCCGCCGTGGTGCGCGAATACCGGGCCGGCCCGCCGGCGGGCTTCCCGTCCCAACCCGAAGCCACCGCCCGCCTGCTGGGCGGCCGTCTGCGCCCGGTGGCGCCGCGCAGCCGCAACCGCAACCTCAAGGTCTCGGTCACCGCGATGGACCTGCGCTTCGTGCATATCCCGGTGCTCTGCGGCCACTACCGGGGCGACCCGATCGCCGCCGCCGAAGGGGTGATCGACCGCTACCTCGTCCGTGGCGCCCTCAGCCAGCGCCAGCGCCTGGGCATCCACACCGGCGAAATCGGCAACGCCTCCATCGTGCTGATGCCCCGCAACCTGGCCGAGCGCCAGCGCCACACCGGCCGCGGCGCGGTGGTGGTGGGCCTGGGCGAGATGGGCAAGCTCACCGCCGACGGCGTCAGCGAAGCCGTGCGCGGCGGCGTGCTGCGCTACCTCCTCCACGCCGCCGACCGCTACGGCGAGGAGCAGGCCGGCAGCGTCGCCGACAACCCCGACGGCGACACCCTCCACCTCAAGCTCGCCTCGCTGCTCATCGGCACCAATTCGGCCCTGCAGCTCGACGTGGCCGAATCGGTGAAGGCCGTGGCGCTGGGCGTGCTGATGGCCAACCGGGATTTCGCCACCGGCGAAGGCGGTTCGGCCCAAAACACCAACGCCCGCCGCGCGCTGGTGTCCGAGCTGCAGTTCATCGAGGTCTTCCACGACAGCGCGATCTCCGCCGCCCACGCGGTCAGCCAGCTGGGCTCGACCCTCGCGAGCGAGCTCAAGCAGATGAACTTCCAGCTCGAAACCGCCGACGAGCTGTTCATCGGCGAAGGGGTTCGCCAGCGCCTCAGCGTATCGCCCTTCTCGGATTACTGGCCGCGCCTCGTGGTGTGCGACGCCGACCGCGAGGACACCGACTTTCCGGCCGACGCCACCACGCCGCGCTTCCAGCCCCCCATCCCGCCCGAAAACCTGCGCCAGCTCCTGCGCATCTACGGCTGCGCCGACAAGGTGAGCGACGGCAGCCTGCCGACGCCCTTCTGGCTCGAAAGCGCCCCGACGATCCGCTACGCCAGCCGGCTCAAGTTCATCTACATGGGCGACAAGGCCCGCGCCGAGAGCATCGTCCAGATCCGCCAGCCGGGCCTCGTCGAAAAGCTCTGCGACGACCGCCTGAAGAGCCGCAGCCCCACCCTCTACGCCAAGGATTCCGGCTTCGGCACCACGCTGTTCCAGCTTCTGGTACCGCTGGATTTCAAGGCCGCCGCCCGCCAGGCCAACAACCTGCTGCTGATGGTCGATGAGACCACCGCCAACCTGCCCTGGGAAATGCTGGAGGTGGACGGCCGGCCGATGGTGCTGCACACCCGCGTGGTGCGCCAGTTCATGACCAGCCACTTCCGCCGTCAGGTGGTGCGCACCGACAGCCTCTCCGCCTGCGTGATCGCCGAGCCCTCCACCGAGGGCTTCCACGCCCAGTTTGGCGGCCCCGGCTGGAAGCCGCGCATCGGCGCCGACGGCCAGCCCGAGCCCGACTGCCTCGACGCCCTGCCCGGCGCCGCGGCCGAAGGCAACACCGTCACGCGGGTGCTCTCCGAGGTCGGCTACGAAGTGACCTTCGTCCCGCCCGACGCCCAGGCCGCCGACGTCTTCACCCGCCTCTACGCCAGGCCCTACCGCCTGCTGATGGTCTCGGCCCACGGCATCCACGGCAAGCGGGCGGCGGACGGCACCTGCCGCAGCGGCGTGGTGCTCTCCAACGGCCTGCTCCTCACCGCCGCCGAGATCGGCCAGATGGAAAACGTACCGGATCTCGTCTTCCTCAACTGCTGCCACCTGGGCAAGATCGGCACCGGCAGCAGCCGGCTCGCCGCCAGCCTCGCCCGGGAGCTCATCGACATGGGCGTGCGCTGCGTGGTGGCCGCCGGCTGGGAGGTGCACGACGGGGCGGCCCGCACCTTCATCGAAACCTTCTTCGAGCAGATGACCCAGCGCAACGCCAGCTTCGGCGAGGCCATCACCGTGGCCCGCGCGACCACCTTCGAAGCCTTCCCCGACCACAACACCTGGGGCGCCTACCAGGCCTACGGCGACCCGGCCTTCCAGCTCAAGGTCCGGCGCAACCCTGCCAGCGACGACGCCCCCATGCGCGCGCCCAACGAGCTCATCGACTGGATCGAGCAGCGGCGCATCGAATCCCGCCTGCCCGACGCCAGCCAGATGCTCCAGTCCGCCGGCAAGGACGGCGGCTTCAAGCAGATCGCCCAGCGCATCAAGACCCGCCTGCGCCATGTGCCCGAGCGCTGGATCAACCTGCCGGAAGTGCAGCAATCCCTCGCCCGCCTCCATGCCGAGTTCGGTCGCGATGGCTTCGACGAAGCCCGCAAGGCCTGGCTGCGGGCCATCAGCGACGATTCATCCCGCGGCCTCGTGCCCCTCTCGGCCATCGAACAACTCGCCAACCTGGAGGCCCGGCAAGCCGAACGCCTCAGCGCCGATCCGGCAAACCTGGACGCCGCCCAGGCACTGGCCGACAGCGCCCTGACCCGCCTGCGCTTCCTCATCGCCCTGTCAACCGAGCGCCCGGACGCCACAGCTGCCGGCAGCGCAAGCGGCAACCCCGAACGGCTGGCGATCCTCGGCAGCGCGCTCAAACGCAAGGCCATCGTCCTCGTCCGCAGCGGCAAGCCCTGGAAGGAAGCGGTCGCGCCGCTGCTGGCCGAAGCCCGCGACGCTTACGCCCACTGCGAGGGCAGCCCTGACGGATCGCCCGACTGGAACCCCTACAACTATCTCAACCGACTGCAACTGGACGCCCTGCTCGACACCCGGACCGACTACGAGACCGCATCCCGGGCCTGCCAGGGCGCCGCCCACGCGCGCTTCGAACGCACCTTCGACTTCTTCGATGCCGTCATGTCGGCCGATGCTCAGCTTGCCTGCTGGCTGCACACGGGGGAAGGCACCGCCGATATGCTGGCGGACCACTATCGCGACGCGATGAAGGACGTCACCGTCACGCCCCGGGAGCTCGAATCCGTCACCGCCCAGATCCGCATCCTCGGCGCGCTGCTCAGGTGCCGCGGCACTCCGGGCGACGCCGATCGCGCCCAGCTGCTCGACACGCTGATCGACATCCTCCACACCCCCAATCGAGCCGTCGCAGCACCTGCCACCTCACGATCCAGCACAGCGCCGGTGGCAGCAAAGTCCAGATCGAAGAAAGCAGCAGCCGGCACGCCCAAAGCTGGTGCAGGCAAGAAGAAGGAAAACTGAGCGACGCACCGGTCTGGCTCACCGATTCCCCATCCTGGTGCCAGAATCCGCCAGGATGGGCGGAAAACAAGGCTCCGAGGCATGGCACATGGTTTGCTTGTGACATGCATCAAAGGAGCATTCATGGCCGAAACGAAATCCACCTGCTGTTACTGCGGCGTCGGCTGCGGTGTTGTCATCGAACACGAAGCCGGCCGCATCACCGGCGTCCGGGGCGACCCGGACCACCCGGCCAACTTCGGCCGGCTGTGCACCAAGGGCTCGACCCTGCATCTTTCGGCCTCCCCCGAAACCCTCGCCGCCCGCGCCCTCCACCCCGAGCTGCGCGCCCGCCGCACCGACGCCCGCACCCGCGTGAGCTGGGACGACGCCCTCGACACCGCCGCCGATAAATTCGCCGCGATCATCGCCGAGCACGGCCCCGACGCCGTGGCGATCTACGGCGCCGGCCAGTTGCTCACCGAGGACTACTACGTCTTCAACAAGCTGATGAAGGGCCTCATCGGCAGCAACAACCTCGACACCAATTCGCGCCTGTGCATGTCCAGCGCCGTGGCCGGCTACAAGCTGAGCCTGGGCGCCGACGCGCCGCCCTGCAGCTACGAAGACATCCGCCACACCGAGGCGCTGTTCATTTCCGGCAGCAACACCGCCTTCGCCCACCCGATCGCCTTCCGGCGTGTCGAGGATGCACGCAAGGCCAACCCGGACATGAAGCTGGTGGTGATCGACCCCCGCCGCACCGACACCGCCGAAGCGGCCGACCTGCACCTGCCCCTCATCCCCGGCACCGACATCGCCCTCTACAACGCGATGCTCCACGTGATGCTGTGGGAAGGCTGGGTGAACCGCGACTACATCGACGCCCACACCGAAGGCTTCGACGCCCTGAAGAAGATCGTCCGCGAATACACGCCCGCCATGGCCGCGTCGATCTGCGGGCTCGACAAGAACGCCATCGAGCAGGCCGCGCAGATTTTCGCCACCTCGAAGGCGACGATGTCCATGTACTGCCAGGGGCTCAACCAGTTCTCCTTCGGCACCCACAACAACTCGGCGCTCATCAACCTGCACCTGGCCACCGGCCAGATCGGCCGTCCGGGCGCCGGGCCGTTCTCCCTCACCGGCCAGCCCAACGCCATGGGTGGGCGCGAGGTCGGCGGCCTCGCCAACCTGCTCTCGGCCCACCGCGACATGGCCAACCCCGCTCACCGGGCCGAAGTCGCCGCCCTGTGGGGCGTGGACAGCGTGCCCGCCACGCCGGGCAAGAGCGCCGTCGAGCTCTTCAAGGCGCTCAAATCGGGCGAAGTGAAGGCCGTGTGGATCGCCTGCACCAACCCGGCCCAGTCGATGCCAGACCAGGCTTTGATCCACGACGCCCTGAAGACCGCCGAATTCGTCATCGTGCAGGAAGCCTTCGGCCACACCGAAACCTGCACCTACGCCGATCTCCTCCTGCCCGCCACCACCTGGGGCGAGAAGGACGGCACCGTCACCAACTCGGAACGCGCCATCACGCGCGTCCGAGCCGCCGTGTCCGCGCCGGGTGAAGCACGCCACGATTGGGCGATCGTGGTGGATTTCGCCCGGCGTCTGGGCACTCGCCTGGGCAAGGGGGCGCTCGCCGAGCGCATGTTCTCCTACGCCAGCCCTGAAGAAATCTGGAACGAACACCGGGAATCCACCCGCGGCCGCGACCTCGACATCACCGGCATGAGCTACACGATGCTCGAGCAGGCCGGCCCCCAGCAATGGCCCTTCCCGGAAGGCGCCAGTGCCGGCAAGGTGAGGCTCTACGAAGACGGCGTGTATCCCACGCCGACTGGCCGCGCCCGCTTCGTGGCCACCGAACACCGCATCACCGCCGAATCCCCATCGGCCCACTACCCGCTCCACCTCAACACCGGCCGCCTGCGCGACCAGTGGCACGGCATGAGCCGCACCGGCCTCGTCGCCCGCCTCTACAGCCACGAATCCGAACCGCTGCTGCACATGCACCAGGACGACATGGAACGCCGCCGGCTGGCCGATGGCGATCTGGTCAAGGTGAAGAGCCGGCGTGGCGAGGTGGTGCTGAAGATCCAGCAATCGGCCACCGTGCGCCCAGGGCAATGCTTCGTGCCGATGCACTGGGGCGGCAACACCATGGGCGGCCAGGGCGTGAACGTGCTGATGCCCTCCGACTTCGATCCCACCTCAAAGCAGCCCGAGCTCAAGCACGCCGCCGTGCAGGTAGAGAAATACACCGCCGGCAAGTCGCTGGTGCTCATGCGCCGCAGCGAGGCCGACGCAGACGGCAATCTGCAGCCCAACCCGCTGGCGGTGATGGACCGCCTGCGCCAGTGGCTGCCGCACTTCCCCTACGCCAGCCTCACCCTCGCCGGCCGCAACTCGCCGGTGGTCATGCTCAAGGCCCGCGGAGAAGAGCTCGCGCCCGAACTCATCGAGGCCCTCGACCGGGAAATCGCCCTCGACGACCCGACCCGCGTGCTCTCGTACCAGGACAGCCGCAAGGACGTGGCCAAGCGCGCCCTCGTCGAAGGCGATTCACTCACCGCGGTGCGCCTCGCCGGCGAGACCAAGGCCGCCGACTGGCTCGCCGACATGATGGTGCAGGGGCACTCCGCCGCTGCCGTGCGCCAGTGGCTGCTCGCCCCGCTCACCCAGCCGCCTGCCGGCCAGGCAGCCCGGGGCAAGGTGATCTGCAACTGCTTTGACGTGGCCGAAGATGACATCCTCGCCGCCTTCCGGGCCGGCGAATCCCTCGACGGCCTTCAGGCTCGCACCAAGTGCGGCACCAACTGCGGCTCGTGCGTGCCGGAGCTCAAGCGCCTTCGCCAGAGCGTCAGCAACTGATCCGGGCCAATCCGTGCGGCGTGCGCTGCGCGGCCCCAAAAGCAAAACGCCGGGCTTGACCCGGCGTTTTTTGGTTCAGGGCGTCTTCGACGCGGAGCCCGGCAGATCAGGCCTGGGCTGCCAGCTTTCCATCCACGAACTCGACCAGAGAGCCCACGGAAGCGAAGGTGGAACCATCGATTTCGTCATCCTCGATCACAAAACCGAAATGCTCTTCGATGAAGTTGATCAGGCCGACCACCGCCATCGAATCCAGATCCGGCAGCGCACCCAGCAGAGGCGTGTCGAGATCAAACTGAGCCGCAGCGCCGCCCAGGCTCAGAACCTCGTCGAGAATCGACAGCACTTCCTTCTTCGTATCCAAAAGTCACTCCAGTCCGAAAAACCCACCGCAAAACCTGATACCGCGCCTTGCGACCTTGCAAGCACAAGCCTTTATCATTATAAGCGACAAGGTCGCATTCTGAACCGTGATCTACGTCGTGCGCCACCCCTCCGCGGCTGTCAAAAACAGTGCATTCACCGGGCTGGCGCACGATTCCGGCTGGCCAGACCCCATAACCGCTTCAAGATCGATGCCCAACACCTCGCTTCTGCACGAACTCATCACGGCATCCGCCGAACGTGCCCCAGACAGCCCGGCCCTCACCGCCGGCACATCGACCCTCAGCTACGCAGGCCTGGACGAACAGGTGGGCCGGTTTGCCGGTGGCCTCGTCCGCCTCGGGCTTGACCGGGGCGAGCGCGTCGGCGTGTTTCTCGACAAGCGCTTCGAGACCGTCGTCGCGTGCTTTGGTGCAGCCCGGGCCGGCGGCGCCTTCGTCCCGGTCAATCCGATCCTGAAGCCCGAGCAGATCGCCCACATCCTGCGCGACTGCAACGCGCGGGTGCTGGTCACATCCCCCGAACGCCTGCCCTTCATCGCCGAAGCCCTGGCCCACTGCCACGACCTGCGCCACATCGTCCTCACCAAGCCGCTGGCCAAGCCGATCGACCTCCCCGCCCAGCGCATCACCGACTGGGCCGAGCTGATCGCCAGCGCCAGCGGAGGCCATCGGGTCATCGATACCGACCTGCTGTCCATCCTCTACACCTCCGGCAGCACCGGCAAGCCCAAGGGCGTCGTGCTTTCGCACCGCAACATGGTCGCCGGCGCGAAGAGCGTCGCCAGCTATCTGGGCAACAACGCCGACGACACCCTGCTCGCCGCCCTGCCGCTCTCCTTCGACGCCGGCTTCTCGCAGCTCACCACCGCCTTCCACAGCGGCGCCCGCGTGGTGCTGCTCAATTACCTCTTCCCCCAGGACGTGCTGAAGGCCGTCGTCAAGGAGCGCGTCACCGGCCTCACCGCCGTTCCGCCGCTCTACATCCAGCTGGCCCAGCTCCAGTGGCCCGAGGACATCACCGAGCATCTGCGCTACTTCGCCAACACCGGCGGGCGGATGCCCCTGGAAACCCTCAAGGCCCTGCGCGCCCACCTGCCGAAGACCAGGCCCTTCCTGATGTACGGTCTCACCGAAGCCTTCCGCGCCACCTACCTGCCGCCCGAGCAGGCCGACCTCCGCCCGGATTCCATCGGCAAGGCCATTCCGGGGGCCGAAGTCATGGTGCTGCGCGAAGACGGCAGCGAATGCGGCCCCAACGAGCCCGGCGAACTCGTCCAGCGCGGCGCCCTCGTCGCGATGGGCTACTGGAACGATCCCGAAAAGACCGCCGAACGCTTCAAGCCGCTCCCCGCCACCGCCCCAGGGCGCCAGCCGGGCTTCGTGCTCCCCGAAATCGCCGTGTTCTCCGGCGACACCGTCCGGCGCGACGAAGAGGGTTACCTCTACTTCATCGGCCGCCGCGACGAGATGATGAAAACCTCGGGCTACCGGGTCAGCCCCACCGAGGTCGAAGAGATCCTCTACGCCACCGGCCTGGTCGGCGAATGCATCGCCTTCGGTGCCCCCCATCCCAGCCTCGGCGAAGCCATCTGCGTGATCGCCACCGGCAAGGACGGCCCGCTGGAAATTGAAGCGCTCCAGGCCGAATGCCGACAGCGGATGCCCGCCTACATGGTGCCCGCCACCATCGAAGCCCGCAGCGGCCCCCTGCCCCGCAATCCGAACGGCAAGATCGACCGGAAATCCCTCTCCAACGAATTCCTGCAACGCAGCCCGACGACGTCATGAGCGACACCCCCCGCGAAAAGCCGACCCACGCCCCGATGGATCAGTTCCGGTCCAAGGACGGCGAACTCATCATCGGCAACATCCCCCTTCGCCGCCTCGCTGCCCGGGTTGGCCAGACGCCCTTCTACGCCTACGACCGCGAGCTGCTGACCCAGCGTGTCGCCGCACTGCGGGCCGCACTGCCGGCCAGCATCAAGATCCATTACGCGATGAAGGCCAACCCCATGCCCGCCCTCGTCGACCACATGGCAAGGCTGGTGGATGGCATCGACGTGGCGTCCGCCAACGAACTGAAGGTCGCCCTCGACAGCGGCGCAGATCCCCACGAAATCAGCTTCGCCGGCCCGGGAAAGCGCCATGAGGAGCTCCGCCAGGCGGTCGCTGCCGGCATCCTGATCAACATCGAATCGTTCCGCGAAATCAGCGAGCTCGGTGCAATCCGGCAAGCCACCGGCTGGCAGGTGCGCGTGGCGGTACGGGTCAATCCGGATTTCGAGCTGAAGAGCTCCGGGATGAAGATGGGCGGCGGCCCCAAGCAATTCGGCATCGACGCCGAACAGGTGCCTCAAGCGCTCGCCGAAATCCATGGCGCGGGTCTAAGCTTCGAAGGCTTCCACCTCTTCGCCGGTTCGCAAAACCTCCGCGCGGAGGCGATCATTGAGGCCCAGCGCAAGAGCTACGAACTGGCGCTGAAGCTCGCCGAGCACGCGCAGACGCCCGTGAAATTCCTCAACCTCGGCGGCGGCTTCGGCATTCCCTATTTCCCGGGCGAACGCCGACTCGACCTCACCGGGATCGCCGCGAATCTTGCAGAGATTCAGGCCGACGCGAAAACCAGGCTCCCAGAAGCACAGATCGTCATCGAACTCGGGCGCTACCTCGTCGGCGAGGCTGGCATTTACGTCTGCCGGGTTCTCGACAAGAAGATTTCACGCAATCACTGCTTCCTCGTGACCGATGGCGGCCTGCATCACCACCTGTCGGCCTCCGGAAACTTCGGCCAGGTCATCCGGAAAAACTACCCGGTGACGATTGGTGATTGCATGGATCAAGCGCTTTCCGAGCCGGTATCCGTCGTTGGCCCCCTTTGCACGCCGCTGGACCTCCTCGCCGAGAAGATGCCCCTCCCGGAATGTGATCGTGACAACCTCGTCGTGATCTTCCAGTCCGGTGCCTACGGAGCAAGCGCTAGCCCGCGCGGTTTCCTCAGCCATCCCGATGTCGTCGAGATCCTGCTCTGAAAATAAAAAAGGTAGTGCGAACATCGCACTACCTTTCTGATTCCAGCCTCACAAGCCCCATCGACAGCGCGTGGCGGAAAACCCATCAATCAAAATAGCTGTCTGGCAGCGTTTCAACCTGCAGATCATTGTCCTTCGCAAAATTGCGCAGGAAGTTATACGCGAGTGGCTCGATGTCGTGAATCTTCGCATCGACGAGAACCGTCTTGTCACCCCTCAGATTACAGGCCGGCCGCACATAAGGCGAATAAGTCATCCGGTTATCCGAACCGAAAACCGACATGATCCCGCACAGCCGGTCCGCCCAATCACTCGGCCGAAAAGTCCTGCCGTCGCTTGTTCTCCCAACAATCACAAAATTTTCAGCTTTTTGAATCATGAGCGATTACGGACTTTGTTGAATGAAACTCAGGACAACTCGCCAGAACTGACGAACCGGACAACATTCGTTCAATTCTAACAGGAGGCATCTAGGCCCGGGTTGAACCACCACTAGCCAGATTCTCAACGGGTTCCAGCGGCGAAACTTGACCCAAATCGATAACCCGGCTGCCTGAAAACAAAACCCGGGAGGTTCCCGGGTGTTGTTGTGAAACGATCAAGCCGCACTTCGTTTCCAGAGATAGCGATACACGAAGCCCGGAAATACTGCCACCAGCATTACGCAGCCTGTAATTGCGTAAAACTCCCATCCCTGACTGTACGCCGAGCCATGTGAACTGGCCTCAAGCAGGCGCAACCCGAACATCAGCGCAGTTGCGATGACCGCCAACTCAAGCAAACGGCCCCCGACTCCCTTGCCCCCACCTCCCAGCCTGACTAGGCCAAAGAAGCGATCACTGACGAAGATCGCATTCACCAGCCCAACCAGCACCGAGAAAACAGCGTAGAACAAGATAATCTCGAACGTCGAAGATTACAGCGAGCCAAGCAGCGAGTACGCGCAGAGCGACATCAGCGCCTGCGGCACGAGCCCGAGCACCGCAACGGCAACGCCATTCATCGACAGCAGCACGCGCATGTCAGCCGGGGCATTGATCGGGGTCGCGTCGGCCGGTTCGTCGAAGAACATCACCTTGACCACACGGAGGTAGTAGAACGCGCCGATGAGGGACATCACCACCGCAAGCACGGCAACCCAGTAGTAACGGGCTGCAACCACAGCCTGAAGCACGGAGAACTTGGCAAAGAAGCCAATGAAGAACGGGATACCGGCCATCGAGAACATGACCATCGCCATCACCCCGGCGAACCAGGAATTCCGCTTGTTCAGCCCCTTGAAGTCGTCGATGTTCTCCGCTTCAAACCCGGCACGGGACAGCAGGATCAGGACACCGAAGGCACCCAGGGTCATCAGCACATACGAAACGACATAGAACATCGACGAGCTGTAGGCGTTCAGTGCGAAATGCCGATCACCACCCACCACGCCGGACATCAGGCCGAGCAGCATGAAGCCCATGTGCGAGATACCCGAGTAACCGAGCATGCGCTTGATGTTCGTCTGCGCGATGGCGGCGAGGTTACCCAGAACGATCGACAGCACGCCCAGGAACATCAGCATCGACTGCCATTGATCAGCAAGCTCGAACAGGCCATTCACCAGCAGGCGCATCGCCATGCCGAACGCAGCCAGCTTGGGCGCCGAGGCGATCATGAGCGTCACCGAAGTGGGCGCGCCGTGATAGACGTCCGGGATCCACATGTGGAACGGAACGACACCCAGCTTGAACGCAAGACCAGCCACGACAAACACCAGACCGAACATCAGGACGTTCTTGTTGGCCGCCTGATGATAGACAGCCTGTGCAACACCGGAAATTTCCAACGTACCAGTGGCACCGTAAAGCATCGAAATGCCGTAAAGCAGCAGACCGGAAGCCAGCGCACCCAGGACGAAATACTTCATCGCTGCTTCAGTCGCCCGAGCGGAGTCACGCTGAAGGGCGACCATCGCATACAGGGACAGGGACAACAGCTCCAGACCGAGATAAAGCGTCAGGAAGTGGTTGGCCGCGATCATGACCATCATGCCGAGGGTCGCGTAGATCGCCAGGACGTAATACTCGGTCGTCTCCATGCGACGATCGATCATGTACCCACGGGAGTACAGCAGGACGACCGCCACGGCGAAATACAGCATCAGCTTGAGGAAATCGCCCATCAAGTCGTCCACGTACATGTTGCTGAACGTGAATCCAACCTGACCGTCCATCGAAAACAGAGTAATGGCGCCCGCCCCGATAAGCGTCAGCTGCGTCAAATAGTACGCCAAGCCCTTGGAGTCCTTGGCGAAGGTTCCCGCCATGAGAACAACAAACGACATCGCAACAACAAACAACTCTGCTGCTGCTGGATAGAAATCGGGAATCACAAAGTTCATATCAACGCCACAGTCCTAAGGGATCTTTCGCGATTTGGATCAAAGCTTGCTGGTAGCAACGTGCTTGAGCAGATCATTGACCGACGCATGCATAACTTCCGTGACGGGGAAGGGATAGATACCCATCACGAGGACGCAAACAGCTAAGACGAGAAGGAACACAAACTCTCGATTGTTGATGTCGGTAAGCTCGGCCACATGATGATTGCCGATCGCACCGAACACCACGCGCTTGTACATCCAGAGGGTGTAAGCGGCACCGACGATCAGGGTCGTCGCAGCAGCAAAGCCCACCCAGAAGTTGAACTGCACCGCGCCAAGCGCAACCATGAACTCGCCGACAAAACCGGATGTCGCGGGCAAGCCGGAGTTAGCCATCGCAAACAGCATGAACAGCGCAGCGAATTTCGGCATCACATTCACAACGCCGCCGTAATCCGCGATCTGGCGAGAGTGCATCCGGTCATACAGCACACCGATACACGCAAACATGGCGCCCGACACAAACCCGTGGGAAATCATCTGAACCAGCGCACCCTCAACACCAAGCGGATTGAAGATGAAGAAGCCCAGCGTCACGAAGCCCATGTGCGAGATCGAAGAATAAGCAACCAGCTTCTTCATGTCCGTCTGAACCAGCGCGACGAACCCGATGTAGATCACCGCAATCAGCGACAGCGTGATCATCATCGGCGCAAAGGCATGGCTGGCATCCGGCGCAATCGGCAGGGAAAACCGAAGGAAACCGTATGCACCCAGCTTGAGGCCGATCGCCGCCAGAACGATCGAACCGCCGGTCGGGGCTTCAACGTGAGCATCCGGCAGCCAAGTATGCACCGGGAACATCGGGACCTTGACCGCAAACGAGACGAGGAATGCCCAGAACACCAAGGACTGAACATCCATACCCAGCTTCAGTTGGTGCCAGTCGAGGATACTGAAGCTACCACCCGACTCCATGAAGAGGTACAGCAGAGCGACCAGCATCAACAACGAGCCGGCAAGCGTGTAGAGGAAGAACTTGATCGCGGCGTAAACACGATTCGGTCCGCCCCATACGCCGATGATGATGAACAGCGGAATCAGGGATGCCTCGAAGAAGACGTAAAACAGCACACCATCAAGAGCGCTGAAGATCCCGTTGATCAAACCAGACATGATCAGGAAACCGGCCATGTACTGCGCGACCTTCTCCTGAATCACTTCCCAGCCAGCCACAACAACAATCACAGTGATGAAACTGTTCAGCAGAACGAACAGCACGGAAATGCCATCCACCCCTAGAACGTAGTTAATGTTGAAGCGAGGAATCCATGGGTAGGACTCCACGAACTGCATGGCGCTGGTCGTAACATCAAACGACGTGTACAGCGGAATGCTTACCGCCAGACCTGCCAAGGCAGAAAGCAACGCCAAGAACCTCGCGGCCGAGGCATTACGATCAGAACCCGTCGCAAGTGTCAGCAACCCACCAACGATCGGGACCCAGATCGCAAGGCTAAGGAATGGAATAGGATTACCCGTCATCTCAACTGTCCGTTCTAAGCACTCAATTGCAGCGCAAAAGTCCTAAATCTCTTAGTTACGCATTACCACGACTGGCTCTGATCAACCGCGGCTGAACCAGAAGGTCAGCAACACAAACACCCCGATGATCATCGAAAACGCGTACTGGTAGATATGCCCGCTCTGGAACAACCGCGAAAGCTGAGCGATAAGACCAACAGCCTTGGCCGAACCGTTTACCACCATTCCGTCAATCAGCGTCTGATCGCCAATCTTCCAGAGCCCCTTACCGAGGAGACGAGCGCCACCTGCGAAAACAACTTCATTGAACTTATCGAAGTAGTACTTGTTCTCGAGCAGCGTATGAATCGGCTTGAAGGTCTTCATGATTGCAGCCGGAATTGAAGGCGCAACCATGTAGAAGACGAAGGCAACAACAACTCCACTCATCGCGAGGAAGAACGGCAGCGAAGTGAAACCATGCAGCGCCATACCAACGGCCCCATGGAACTCCTCACCGAGCTCAGCCATAGCGTGGTGATGCTCTGCAAAGTGGATCACACCCTTGAAGAAACCACCGAACAACATCGGCTCGATCGTAACGAAACCGATCAGCATCGACGGGATCGCCAGCAGCACCAGCGGCAAGGTCACAACCCACGGGGACTCATGCGGCTTCTGGCCCGGAGCAAGGCCGTGGTGGTGATCGTCACCACCGGCATCATGCTCATCGTGTGCGTCGGCATGATGTTCATCGGCCGCGTGCTCAGCATGATCATGGGGGTGCCCGAACCGCTCCTCGCCGTGAAAGACCAGGAAATACATCCGGAACGAGTAGAACGCGGTTACGAAGACACCCGCGATCACACAGAAGTATGCGTAGCCAGCCCCAGGGATGTGAGACAGCGCCACAGCTTCAATAATCGTGTCCTTGGAATAGAAGCCCGACAGAAACGGGAAACCAATCAGCGCAAGCGAACCGACTAGAGACGTGAACCAGGTGATAGGCATGTACTTCCACAGACCACCCATGTTCCGCATGTCCTGATCATGGTGCATCCCGATGATCACGGAACCGGCACCGAGGAACAGCAGCGCCTTGAAGAATGCGTGGGTCATCAGATGGAAAACTGCCGCCGAATACGCCGAAACACCGAGAGCAACCGTCATGTAGCCAAGCTGAGAGAGCGTCGAGTAAGCGACGACGCGCTTGATGTCGTTCTGAACGATCCCAAGGAAGCCCATGAACAGCGCAGTCGTCGCGCCAATCACCAAAACAAACGACAGTGCGGTCTCGGAGAGCTCGAACAGCGGGGACATCCGGGCAACCATGAAGATGCCAGCGGTCACCATCGTTGCCGCATGGATGAGTGCAGAGATCGGGGTCGGACCCTCCATCGAATCCGGCAGCCAAACGTGCAGAGGAACCTGGGCCGACTTGCCCATTGCACCAATGAACAGACCGATACAGATGGCAGTGATCAGCGGCCAGCCCGTTTCCGGGACGACCATCGAGACAAGCTCGGGGCTCTTGGCAAAAACCTCGGCGTAGTTCAGCGTTCCCGCGTAAGCGGCAACGAGACCAATACCGAGCAGGAAACCGAAGTCGCCAACACGATTGACAAGAAACGCCTTCATGTTTGCGAAAATCGCAGTCGGCCTCGTGTACCAGAAACCGATAAGCAGATACGAAACCAGGCCAACTGCTTCCCAGCCGAAGAACAGCTGAAGGAAGTTGTTAGACATGACCAGCATAAGCATCGAGAAGGTGAACAGCGAGATGTAGCTGAAGAATCGCTGGTAGCCGGGATCCTCGGACATGTAACCAATGGTGTAGATGTGCACCATGAGCGACACAAAGGTGACGACGAGCATCATCATCACAGTGAGCGAATCCACAAGGAAGCCAACTTCAAGCTTCAGGGCTCCAGAGGTCGCCCAAGTGTAGAGAGTCCCGTTGAACACGTTCCCCGCGGCAACATCCTGGTAGATGAAGATCGACGCAACAAATGCAACAGCAACACCGAGAATTGTCACGGTGTGGGCACCTGCACGCCCAATGGCCTTGCCGAACAGACCCGCCACAATTGCCCCGAACAGCGGGGCAAGAGGTACGAGCAGATAGAGCTTCTGAATCCCTGTCATCGAAAAGCTTCCTTATCCCTTGAGACTGTCCAGATCATCGACATGAATCGTGCGCAGGTTCCGGAACAAAGCAACCAGAATCGCCAACCCGATAGCAGACTCTGCAGCCGCGACCGTCAAGATGAAAAATACAAAAATCTGCCCCGCGGCATCCCCGAGATAGTAAGAGAACGCTACGAAATTCAAATTAACAGCCAGCAACATCAACTCGATCGCCATGAGCAGAACGATCAAGTTCTTTCTGTTCAGAAAGATACCGACCACACTGATGGCGAACAAAATGGCGCCCAATATCAAATAATGAGACAACGAAAGCATCTGGTTTCCCTTCCTGGACGATCGCTAGCTGACTTAACGCTTTTCCGAAGTCATCGACACAATGCGAACCCGATCGTCACGCTTAACGGAAATCTGCTGCGCAGGATCGACCTTCTTGACATTCTTTCTCTTGCGAAGCGTCAGCGCCACTGCGGCCACCATAGCTACGAGCAAAACAATTGAGGCAAGCTCAAACGGGTATACATAATCCGTGTAGATCAGACGCCCGAGTTCCTTGGTGTTGCTGTAGCCAGCCGGCGCGGGGCCCGGTTCAGGCATTCCTTCCAGACCAAAATAACGCCCACCGAGAACCATGATCATTTCGACTACCATCAACACGCCAACCAGCGCGCCAACGGGCAAGTAGCTCCAGAACCCCTGCCGAATGCGCTCAAGATTGATGTCGAGCATCATCACGACGAACAGGAAGAGAACCATAACTGCACCGACGTAAACCATCACCAGTGCAATGGCCAGGAACTCTGCGTGCAAGAGCATCCAGATACCGCCGGCGCTGAAAAAAGCGAGCACAAGAAAGAGCGCCGCATGCACCGGATTCCTGGCGGTAATGACTCTGAGCGACGCCAGAACCATCACAGCGGAGAAGAAATAAAATACAACCGTCTGAAAATCCATGACCGCGTCCGTTTCGATGTAAGACAGCTCGAGCTTCTATCAGCGATAGCGAGAGTCGGTCTCGCGATCCTTTGCAATTTGCGACTCGTACTTATCTCCGACCGCTAAAAGCATCTGCTTCGTGTAGTAGAGATCCCCGCGCTTCTCACCGTGGTACTCGAAAATCCGGGTTTCCACGATTGCATCGACCGGACAGGCTTCTTCACAAAAACCGCAGAAGATGCACTTCGTCAGATCGATGTCGTAACGGGTGGTCCGACGCGAACCGTCGTCCCGAACATCCGATTCGATCGTGATTGCCATTGCCGGGCAAACCGCCTCACAAAGCTTGCATGCGATACAGCGCTCCTCGCCATTCGGATAACGTCGCAGCGCATGAAGCCCCCGGAAACGCGGACTCTGCGGCGTCTTCTCATCCGGATACTGGACAGTAATCTTCCGCGCGAAGAGGTGGCGCCCGGTAAGCGCCATACCCTTGAGCAATTCCTTGAGGAAGAGGCTTCCTACGTAATCTTTCAAAGCACCCATTTAGAGCCTCACTTCCAAATCGACAGCGGCGACATGATCCAAACCGCGACAACCACGACCCAAAACAGCGTGAGCGGAATGAACACCTTCCAGCCCAGACGCATGATGTGGTCGTATCTGAAGCGCGGGAAGGTCGCACGGAACCACAGGAACAAGAACAGGATGAACGAGGTCTTCAGTGCCAACCAGACAAAACCATCAGGCAGGAAACCCACGGGAGACAGCCAGCCACCAAGGAACAGCAGGGAAGTGAGCGCCGAGACGAGGATCATGTTCGCGTACTCTCCGAGGAAGAAGAGTGCGAAAGCCATACCCGAATACTCCACCATGTGACCCGCAACGATTTCCGACTCGCCCTCAACCACGTCAAACGGAGCACGGTTGGTCTCGGCGATGCCAGAAATCAGATACACCAGAAACATCGGGAACAGCGGCAACCAGTTCCAGCTTAGGAATCCAAAACCCCAGTCGGCCCACTGCCCCTTGCCCTGACTATTCACGATATCCGTCAGATTCAGGCTCGAAGAAATCATCAGCACGCAGACAAGGGCGAAACCCATCGCGATTTCGTAAGAAACCATCTGCGCTGCAGCACGCATCCCCCCAAGAAAAGCGTACTTCGAGTTGGACGCCCAAGCTGCGATGATCACGCCATAGACTTCGATGGACGTGATCGCAAGCAAAAAGAGCAACCCAGCGTCGACGTTGCCGATCACCCAACCCTCGCTGAAGGGGACAACCGCCCACGCAGCCAGAGCCGGTCCGAGCGCAAGGACAGGACCGATGATGAAGAGACTCTTGTTTGCACCCGACGGAACGATGATTTCCTTGAGCAGGAGCTTCACACCGTCAGCAATCGGCTGGAGCAGGCCTCGCGGCCCAACGCGATTGGGACCGATACGGACCTGCATGTAACCAATCACCTTACGCTCAGCAAGCGTGAGGTACGCAACACACAGAAACAGCGGCGCAATGATGCCGACGATCTTGAGCAACGACCAGATTAGCGGCCAAGCGGGGCCGAAAAACTGGGCTACCGGGTCAATGTAGGCTTCCATCACACCTGCTCCACGCTGATTTCACCATGCCAGCTACCGAGCTGAGCAGTGCTGGAATGCGCAGCTGCAAGACGCACGCAACCCTCCGCAACCCCAGCATCCTCAACCAGCGCCACGACAGCACTCCCTGCTGCGGAGCTTACCTTCACCTTCCCACCGACCTTCAGACCAAGAGCATCTGCGGTGCGCGGATTCATTCTTGCTACCGGCGCTGTCGCATCGACGGTTTGCTGCAGCGGCGCAGCCCGCCGAGCGATGGGATCAGCAAAGTAAATCGGCACATCGGCAACTCGTTCGATTGCAGCCGACTTGCCCGGAAGCTTCTCAAGTTTCGCACCGACATCATTAGAAAGTCCGCTCACGTCGCCCGAGAAGACCGGAGCCATGAGAGCACGCACATCTTCAACCGTTTCGAACGAGAAGTCGGAAAGTCCCAGGGTGGAACCGAGAACGCGCAGGGCCTTCCAGCCCGGACGGGATTCACCAAGGCTCTTCACAACCGGGAAGAAGCTCTGCGCCCGCCCTTCGCAATTCACGAAAGTACCAGCGGTCTCAGTGAAAGGAGCAATCGGCAACAGTACATCCGCAACTTCCATCAATTCAGCAGACTTGAACGGAGACAGGGCCGCAACCATCTCTGCCTCGCGAATGGAAGAAAGCGCGGTGGCACCAGCGGCCATATCCAGGCTTGGCTCAAAACCGAGCAGGAGATAGGCTTTGATTTTGGATGCGAGCATCTCAGAGACATTCTTGCCCTTGACGTCACCAACGAACGGCACAGCCCCTGCGAGGTAGCCCCCCACGCTGTTGGCTGCCTCGCCAATCACTCCCAATTTAGCCCCGGCCAGGCGCGCGACCTCAGAAGCGAGCACATGGATAAGGCCAGCTTGTTCGTGCTGAACAGCGAAGTTACCAAGCCACACGGCCGTCTTACGACCAGACGCGAGGCTACGGGCAATGGCAAGAGCGCTCTCGGACACATCCAGTCCAGAACACACATCAGCCGCGGGACCAGACAGGCTCAGCTCCTTTTCGGCAGCAAGTGCCTTGACCACGGAGGCCAGGAAGGCTGGGATGCCACTCGGAGCAACAATCGCCTTGTTGGTAAGATTGAGCTGCCAGTCGTCAAAGGCCGGATTCACCGCGGAGATCTTCAGACCGCGTTTTGCCGCCTGACGCACACGCTGCGCGATCAAGGGGTGGTCCTTCCGGAAGAAACTGCCAACAATGAAAAGCCGGTCGAGGGAACCGATATCGGCGACAGGCATGCCAAGCCAAGGAGCCCCGGCGCGCTGACCGTCGAGGGAGAAATCGGATTGGCGGAGACGGAAATCGACGTTTCCGGAACCGAGCCCCCGAACCAGGGATTGCAGAAGATTCAGTTCTTCCAGGGTGCTGTGCGGCGAAGCCAGCGCACCGATTGCCTCTGCGCCGTGATCAGCCTTGATGGACTTCAGGCCGTTGGCGACATACTCGATCGCAGTCTGCCAATCAGTCTCGATCCAATTGCCGCCCTGCTTGAGCATCGGGCGGGTCAAACGATCAGCTGAATTCAAAGCATCGTAGGAGAAACGATCCTTATCGGACAACCAGCATTCGTTCACCGCTTCGTTTTCGAGGGGAAGCACGCGCTTTACCGTATCGTGCTTGACCTGAACAACGAGATTGCTACCAAGCGAGTCATGCGGACTGACGGACTTGCGGCGAGACAGTTCCCACGCACGAGCGCCAAAACGGAAAGGCTTCGAAGTCAAAGCACCAACCGGACAAAGATCGATGATGTTGCCCGACAATTCGGTCTCGATTGTCTTCTCGACAAACGGCATGATCTCGGCGTGCTCGCCGCGGAACGCCTGACCAAGCTCCATCAGGCCGGCAATCTCCGACGTAAACCGGACACAACGCGTGCAATTGATGCAGCGGGTCATGTCGGTGGAAACGAGCGGCCCAAGATCTTTGTTGCCGACAACACGCTTCTCTTCCTGATAGCGGGATTCCGTGCCACCGTAACCGACGGACAGATCCTGCAGCTGGCACTCGCCACCCTGGTCGCAGATCGGGCAATCCAACGGGTGGTTGATCAGGAGAAACTCCATCACCCCTTTTTGTGCCTTCACAGCCTGCTCGGAGTGAGTCCAGACTTTCATCCCGTTGGTAACAGGCGTGGCGCAGGCCGGAAGCGGCTTGGGCGCCTTCTCAACCTGAACCAGACACATCCGGCAGTTAGCCGCGATGGAGAGCTTCTTGTGATAGCAGAAGTGCGGAACATAGGCCCCAACCTTGGTAGCGGCCTCCATGACGGTACTGCCGTCAGGAACCTGCAACTGCTTTCCGTCAATTTCGATTTCTAGCATGTCGAGCCTACGCTACAAAAATCTTGCTGCCGTCACGCTGAACATCAGGCGCTACGAAGCATTTTTTATGTTCGATGTGATAAGCAAATTCGTCGCCGAAATGCTTCACGAAACTTTGAACCGGCATGGACGCAGCATCACCGAGTGCACAGATGGTGCGTCCCATGATGTTCGCAGTCACGCTATTGAGTAGATCGAGGTCATCAGGGCGGCCGAGGCCGTTTTCAATCCGATGCACCACACGGTACAACCAACCGGTTCCTTCGCGGCAGGGCGTACATTGCCCGCAGGACTCCTCGAAATAGAAGTACGACAATCGCTCCAAGGCCTTGACCATACACGTTGACTCGTCCATCACGATCACGGCACCGGAACCAAGCATCGAACCAGCCTTGGAAATGGAGTCGTAATCCATGGTGCAATCCATCATGACAGCGCCTGGAAGCACAGGTGCCGACGAACCACCGGGAATCACAGCTTTCAACTTACGGCCGCCGCGCACACCACCAGCCATTTCGAGCAGCGTGGAGAACGGCGTTCCGAGGGGAATCTCGTAATTGCCCGGACGATTGACATGACCGGAGACAGAGAACAGTTTCGTGCCACCGTTGTTCGGCTTTCCGAGCGCCAGGAAAGCATCACCGCCTTCGCGAATGATGTACGGAATGGAAGCGAACGTCTCAGTGTTGTTGATGGTCGTCGGCTTGCCGTACAGACCAAAACTGGCAGGGAAAGGCGGCTTGAATCGCGGCTGCCCCTTCTTGCCCTCAATTGACTCCAGCAGGGCGGTTTCTTCACCGCAGATGTACGCCCCGTATCCGTGATGCGCAAACAGATCGAAACTGAAGTCAGAGCCGAGAATGTTCTTCCCGAGGAGCCCTGCGTCCCGAGCTTCCTGGAGCGCTTCCTCGAAGCGCTCATAGACCTCGAAGATCTCACCGTGGATATAGTTGTAGCCGCGCTCACACCCCATGGCGTAGCCGGCGATGATCATGCCTTCGATGACAGAGTGCGGGTTGTACCGAAGGATATCGCGATCCTTGAAGGTACCCGGCTCACCTTCATCCGAATTGCAGGCGAGATACTTGGCCCCCGGAAAGGCGCGCGGCATGAAGCTCCACTTCAGCCCCGTCGGGAAACCTGCACCGCCGCGTCCGCGGAGAGCCGACTTCTTCACCTCACCGATAATCTGATCCGCGGGAATCTTTTCCGCAATAATATTCTTGAGAGCATCGTAGCCTTGCCGTTTGACGTAATCATTCAAACGCCAGGTGCGATCACCGTCAAGCCCAGAAAGAATAATTCCTTGAGAGGTCATTTTGCGAGATCAGCCAGAAGTTGATCGATTTTCTCTTCAGTCATCCAGCTGCACATCCGGTGGTTATTCACCAGCAACACGGGCGCATCACCACAGGCCCCCATGCATTCACCTTCCTTCAAGGTGAATCGTCCGTCCGGAGTCGTCTCATTAAAGTCGATTCCGAGCTTTTTCTTGATGTAATCCGCAGCGTGGACACCACCGGAAAGCGCGCACGGTAGATTCGTACAGACAGTGATCTTTCGCGCCCCAACCGGAGAGAGATCGTACATGTTGTAGAAACTCGCTACCTCGTACACCGCAATCGGCGGCATCTCCAGGTAGGCTGCCACAAACTCAATCGTCTCGTTGGAGAGCCAGCCTTTCTCCACTTGCGCGATACGCAACGCAGCCATCGAAGCAGACTGCTTTTGATCAGCTGGATACTTGGCGATCTCACGATCAATTTTCTTCAGGGATTCTGGACTCAACATTTTTGTCTACTGTCATCAGAATGTCGATCGGAACTCCGGATGCTGACCAGATACAACATCAGCGGTCCACGTCTCCAAATACGATATCCATGGTTCCGATAATGGCAACTACGTCAGCAATCATGTGGCCGCGAGACATCTCATCCATCGCTGAAAGATGGGTGAAACCAGGAGACCGCAGCTTGAGACGATAAGGCTTGTTCGCGCCGTCAGAGATCGCATACACACCGAACTCACCCTTCGGGTGCTCGACAGGCGCGTAGACCTCACCCGGGGGAACGTGCATCCCTTCAGTAAACAACTTGAAGTGATGGATCAGTTCTTCCATGTTGCTCTTCATCCGCTCACGCGACGGCGGGGCAACCTTGTGATTGGTCGAGATGACCGGTCCGGGGTTCTTCCGCAGCCAGTCGATACACTGCTTCATGATCCGGTTCGACTGACGCATCTCTTCAATGCGGCAGAGGTATCGGTCATAGCAATCACCTTCCACGCCAACCGGGATGTCAAAATCCAGCTGGTCGTAGACTTCATAGGGCTGCTTCTTGCGGATATCCCATTCGACGCCGGAACCACGCAGCATGACGCCGGTAAAGCCTAGTGCAAGCGCCTTCTCGGGAGTAACAACACCGATGCCGACCGTCCGCTGCTTCCAGATACGGTTATCCGTCAGCAGCGTCTCGTACTCATCGACATATTTCGGGAAGCGAGCTGTGAAGTCCTCAAGGAAATCAAGCAGTGAACCTTGCCGATTCTCATTGAGCTCGGAAACAGTCTTGGCGCTCTTCCACTTGGAAACCTCATACTGCGGCATCCGATCCGGAAGATCACGATATACACCACCCGGCCGATAGTAGGCGGCATGCATCCGCGCGCCGGAGACGGCCTCATAGGCGTCCATCAGATCCTCCCGCTCACGGAAGGTGTACAGCACCATCGTCATCGCACCGATATCCAGTGCGTGAGTACCGACAGCCAGCAGATGGTTCAGAACCCGAGTGATCTCATCGTAGAGAACGCGAATGTACTGGGCCCGAAGAGGAACTTCCAACCCGAGGAGACGCTCGATTGCCATGCAATAGGCGTGCTCGTTACACATCATGGACACGTAGTCGAGACGATCCATGTACGGAACCGACTGAACCCAGGTCCTGGTCTCGGCAAGCTTTTCAGTGCCACGATGAAGGAGGCCGATATGCGGATCAGCGCGTTCCACAACTTCGCCATCAAGCTCAAGAACCAAGCGAAGTACCCCGTGGGCAGCGGGGTGCTGAGGACCAAAGTTGATTGTGTAGTTACGAATCTCAGCCATGACCGACATTCCCATAATTTTCGTCACGCACAATGCGCGGCGTATTCTCACGCGGCTCAATGCTGACCGGCTGATAAACGACACGACCAAGCTCTTGATCGTAACGCATTTCTACATAACCAGAGATCGGGAAATCCTTTCGGAAAGGATATCCAACAAAACCGTAATCGGTGAGAATTCTGCGCAGATCCGGGTGTCCAGAGAACAGGATGCCGAAAAGGTCGAAGGCCTCGCGCTCAAACCAATTCGCGCTCGGCCAGATTTCGCAAAGCGAAGCCAGCACAGGGAACGACTCATCCTCAGCAAAAACCTTAAGCCGGAGACGATAATTATTCTTGACCGACAGCAGATGAACCGATGCGGCAAAACGCCCGCCCTGGTCTTCTCCGGCATAACTGGAGTAATCTACACCAGTCAGATCGATGAGCTGCTCGAAGTGGAGAGCGGGATCATCCCGAAGCTCAGCGGCAACAGCCAGATAATCAGCTGCCGAAACAACGACTGTAACCTCACCACAGGCATTCACCACCCGCTTGGCGCGCTCTCCGAGCTTTTCAGTCATCAATTGAGCCAGAAGCTCTAGCTTTTCAGTCATGATGGTCTGCACTCAACAGGCAATCGTGTATTCACGCTTGATTTTGTTCTGGAGCTGAACGATGCCGTACAGCAAGGCCTCTGCCGTCGGGGGACATCCGGGAACATACACGTCAACCGGGACAATCCGGTCACAACCACGGACCACCGAGTAAGAATAGTGGTAGTAACCGCCACCGTTCGCGCACGACCCCATCGAGATCACCCAGCGCGGCTCAGACATCTGGTCGTAGACCTTGCGTAGCGCGGGCGCCATCTTGTTGCAGAGCGTGCCGGCGACAATCATCAAGTCGGACTGCCGCGGACTGGGACGAAAAACCACACCAAAGCGGTCCAAGTCATAACGAGAACAGCCCGCATGAATCATCTCTACCGCGCAGCACGCAAGACCGAAGGTCATGGGCCACAGCGAACCTGTGCGAGTCCAGTTGATTACCGTATCAAGCGAAGTGGTTACAAACCCTTCCTTGAAGACACCCTCGATGCTCATAGACACCCTTTAACCAACAATTTATGCAGCACGGCAGCCCGACCGATCACTCCCAGTCGAGAGCGCCCTTTTTCCACACGTAGATATAACCGAGCAGAAGAATGCCGAGAAAGACAATCATTTCAAGAAAGCCGAACAAGCGAATGGATTCGTTCGCAGCAATTTCCCGAAGAATGGTCGCCCACGGGAAAAGGAAGGCAATTTCAAGATCGAAGAGAATGAAGAGAATAGCCAGAAGATAGTAACGGACATCAAACTTGATGCGCGCATCTTCAAAAGGCTCGAAGCCACACTCAAAGGGAGAGAGCTTCTCGGCATCCGGCTTGCTCGGACCCAGAATCCAGCCAGCTACAATAGGAATAAAGCCGAACGCAGCTGCAAACAGGATAAAGACAAGGACTGGAAAATAGGATTCCAACATACTTTAGCTCCCGCAACCGAATAGCAGTTTAGCGCTGCCTGCAAGCAAACGCCCGCGTACTGCGGGCGAATCACTTATTTTATGGTGCCGACGATGAGACTCGAACTCATACGGCTTTCGCCACTACCCCCTCAAGATAGCGTGTCTACCAATTTCACCACGTCGGCCAGCTTGTTTGTTGCCGCGCATTATAAAGGCAATCACCCTCTGCGCCAAGCATTACTTATTTTTATCGGGGGATATCCTTGGCCTTGGAGCCAGCCTCAACCGGGGCGACCGGGGTCTGCTCGGGCGCGGCGGCAGGCGCAGAAACAGAAGCACCCTCCATCACGCTCTTGCTGGCGGGCGCCTTGGCGCCAGCGAGGTAGCTCAACCCCAGACTGGTCACGAAAAACACAGCAGCAAGCGCACCCGTCGTACGGCTCAGAAAGTTCGCCGAGCCGGACGAGCCAAACAGGCTACCCGACGCACCACTACCGAAGGCCGCCCCCATGTCCGCCCCCTTGCCGTGCTGCATCAGAACCAGACCAATAACCCCAAGACCAGCCAGCACATGAATCGTCAGAACGATCGAAAAAACAACACCACCCATGAATATCTCCAAGACAACTCAGCGCGCAGCAGCAGCCGCGCAAATTGACGAAAAACTGTCAGCAACGAGCGACGCACCACCTACGAGAGCGCCGTCGATATCGGGCTCCGCAAAAAGCTGCGAAGCATTGGCAGCGGTTACGCTGCCGCCATAAAGAATCTTTACACCTTCAGCCGCCACACCACGGCGCTCAAGATGCATGCGAATTTCCCTGTGCATTCCCTGAGCCTGTTCCGGCGATGCCGTCTTGCCGGTGCCGATCGCCCAAACGGGCTCATAGGCCACAACCACGCCCGCAAACCGCTCAGCCCCGAGCACATCAACCACATGATCCAGCTGAGAACAAACGACTGCCTCGGCTTCGCCAGCCTCACGCTGCGCGAGAGACTCTCCCACACACAAAATCGGCGACAGGCCGGCATCCAGCGCAGCCTGCACCTTTGCGGCAACCACGGCATCAGCTTCGCCAAACAGGCTACGCCGCTCGGAATGCCCGACGATGACCCACGCGCAACCAAGATCGAGGAGCATCGAGGCGCTCACCTCACCGGTATACGCCCCATCCTTGAATGCGCAGAGATCCTGCCCGCCAACCGCAACCCCGGCGCCCTTTACGGCCGCCACAGCCTGGGCTAGGTACGGATACGGGGGGCACACCACCACGTCGACACCCTCACGATTGCCGCACGCAGCAAGCCCGGCGAGCAGCGCGGCATTGCGCTTGAGCCCGCCATTCATCTTCCAGTTTCCGACAACCAGCTTTTTCCGCACCTTGAACACCAGAGCCAAATCGTCGGATTGTATCTCGCGGCATCCTCAGGGTCAAAAAAACGGGGCTGGATCAACCAGCCCCGTCGCAAGCACAACAGAGTCAAACGCTGTATCAGCCAAACCGACCCGTGATGTAGTCCTCGGTTTCCTTGCGCTTCGGTTTGATGAAGATCTCGTCCGTCAGGCCAAACTCCACGAGCTCGCCCAAGTACATGTAGGCAGTATAGTCGGATACCCGAGCAGCCTGCTGCATGTTGTGGGTGACGATGGCAATCGTGTATTCGCTCTTCAACTCATGAACCAGCTCTTCGACCTTGGCCGTCGAGATCGGATCCAGCGCCGAGGTCGGCTCGTCGAGCAGCAGCACCTCCGGCTTCACGGCCACGCCGCGGGCGATGCACAGACGCTGCTGCTGACCACCCGAGAGCGACAACCCGCTCTGGTTGAGCTTGCCCTTCACTTCATCCCACAGCGCCGCCTTGCGCAGCGCCCACTCCACCCGGTTGTCCATGTCGGCTCGGGAGAGGTTTTCATAGAGCCGCACGCCAAACGCGATGTTCTCGTAGATCGACATCGGGAACGGCGTGGGCTTCTGGAAGACCATGCCGACCTTGGCCCGCAGGGCATTCACGTCCTGACCGGGATCGAGCACGTTCTTTCCGTTGAGCAGGATCTCACCCGTCGCGCGCTGGCCCGGGTAGAGGTCGTACATCCGGTTGAGGGTACGCAGCAGCGTGGATTTACCACACCCCGACGGCCCGATGAAGGCGGTCACCATCCCTTCGTGGATATCCAGGTCGATGTGCTTCAGACCCTGGAAGGAACCATAGAAGAAATCGAGATTCCGGATCCTGATCTTGGGAGTCATGGTCGGAGCCGAAGTGCCGGCCGACTCGCCCCGCACTTCCGCGAAGGACATGTCGCGCTTGGTCGCTACAGGAGTTTGCATGATGAGTTTTCCTAGATCTTCTTGCGGAACAGGGTGCGAACAACGATGTTCAGGCAGAGTACGCCAAAGGTAATGAGGATCGCACCGCCCCACGCCAGCGAATTCCAGTTCTCGTACGGGCTCATTGCGAACTGGAAGATCACGACGGGAAGGTTGGCCATCGGCCCGTTCAGATCGAAGTTGGTAAATTGGTTGTTCAGCGCAGTAAAGAGCAGCGGTGCAGTTTCGCCGCTGAGACGCGCGACGGCGAGCAGGATGCCGGTGAGCACCCCAGCGCGTGCCGAACGCAGCACGACCTGCAACACCACCTTCCAGCGCGGCGCTCCAAGCGCCGAAGCTGCTTCACGCAGACTGGCCGGAACCAGATTGAGCATGTTCTCGGTCGTCCGCACGACCACCGGAATGGCGATCAGCGCAAGCGCCAAGGAACCCGCCCAGCCCGAAAAGTGCTGAACCTGCGCCACATAGACGGTGTAGATGAAAACACCAATGACGATCGACGGTGCAGATAGCAGGATGTCGTTGATGAAGCGCGTCGTCGGCGCCAGCCAGCCCTTCCGTCCATACTCGGACAGATACACACCGGCCAGAATGCCTACCGGCGTCGCGATGAAGGTCGCAACACCAACCATCATCGTACTACCGACGATCGCGTTGAAGAGACCACCTTCTGAACCCGGCGCCGGCGTGGGCTGGGTGAAGAGCGAGATGCTCAGGGCGCCGAGCCCCTTGTACAGCAGCACCGCAAGAATCCAGGCGAGAAAGCTCATCCCCAGCAGCATCGCACCGGTGGACAGCAGCAGCGCGATCCGGTTGGTGCGGATCCGCTTGCGATAGAGCGCAGTCGAATTGCTCATCAGGTCTTCTCCCCTTCACTGCGGCCCAGACGCATCAGCAGCACCTTCGAGAGCGCCAGCACGATGAAGGTCACGAAAAACAGGATCAGGCCAAGGGCGATCAGCGACGACACATGCAGGTCGCTCGCCGCCTCGGCGAATTCGTTGGCCAGGGTGGAAGCGATACTGTTGCCTGCCTCGTAAAGCGACGGACTGATCCGGTGAGCATTGCCGATCACGAAGGTGACCGCCATGGTTTCGCCCAGCGCGCGACCAAGACCCAGCATCACCCCACCGATCACGCCCACACGGGTATAGGGCAGCACCACGTTCCAGACAACCTCCCAGGTGGTCGCGCCAAGACCGTAGGCGGATTCCTTGAGGATGCCGGGAACAACTTCAAAAACGTCGCGCATCACCGACGCGATGAACGGAATCACCATCACCGACAGGATCAGGCCCGCCGAAAGAATGCCGATGCCGTTCTGCGGCCCCTGAAAGAGCCCGCCGACAACAGGAAGATTACCCAGGGTAGCGGTCAACAAAGGCTGGATGTAGTCGGCAAACAGCGGCGCAAATACAAACAGACCCCACATCCCGTAGATGATGCTGGGTACTGCGGCGAGCAGCTCAACCGCCACGCCAAGCGGGCCACGCAGGGCCGGCGGGCAGAGCTCGGTGAGAAAGACCGCAATCCCGAAACTCACCGGAATCGCCACGATCAGTGCGATGACCGAAGTGCTGAGGGTGCCATAGACGGAGATCAGGCCGCCGAACTTGTCGGTCACCGGATTCCAGTCGGAACTGAAGGCAAAGCCCGTGCCGAACTCCTGCAGCGCCGGCCAGGCGCCGTAGATCAGCGAACCGATGATGGCGATGAGGATCGCCAGCACGGAGAAAGCAAAGAAACGGGTTACCTGGTGAAAAAGCGCGTCCTGGAACCGCTGGGCCCGCATGCGGTCGCGGGGAGGAGGCGGAAGCTTCTCGCCGACGCCGGCGTCCGGCAGCCCGAGGGCGCTTCCGCCGGGCGTGGCGGCATTTCCAAGTACTGAGCTATTGGATGACATTACGGCTCACCGTTTGTTAGACCGAAAAAGCGCAAACACGGATGGACGGGCATTGCACCTGCCCCGCCCACCCGTTTCAGAGGCTGGACCGACTTACTTCAGGACCGGATTGCCTGCACCATCCTTGAGGGAGGTGCGCCAGGCGCCGTCGATCTGCTTGACGAGGGTCTGCGGCAGGGCCACGTAGTCGAGTTCCTCAGCGGTCTTCTGACCATTCTTGAAGGCCCAGTCAAAGAACTTCAACACTTCAAGACCCTTGGCCGGATCAGCCTGAACCTTGTGCATCAGCACGAAGCTCGCGCCAGTGATCGGCCAGCTGGTCTTGCCCGGCTGATCGGTCAGGATCTCGCCGAAGCCCGGAACCTTGTTCCATTCGGCGTAAGCAGCGGCGGCCTGGAAGGTCAGGTCATCCGGCTGGACAAATTCGCCGGCCTTGTTCTTGAGCGCCAGGTGAATCATCTTGTTCTTCTTGGCGTAGGCGTACTCGACGTAGCCGATACCGCCCTTGATACGCTGAACGTAAGAAGCGACACCTTCGTTACCCTTGCCGCCCACACCTTCCGGCCACTGCACGGCCGTACCGGCGCCAACCTTGTCCTTCCACTCGACGTTCACCTTGGAAAGATAGTTGGTAAACAGGAAGGTGGTGCCAGAACCATCGGCGCGACGCACGACGGTGATGTTCTCGTCCGGCAGCTTCACACCGGCGTTCAGCGCGGTGATGGCGGGATCGTTCCACTTCTTGATCTTGCCGAGGTAGATGTCGGCCAGCAGCTGACCGGTCATCTTCATCTGACCCGGCGCAACACCTTCCAGATTCACGACAGGCACAACACCGCCGATGACCGCCGGGAACTGGACGAGGCCGTCCTTCTCCAGATCTTCAGCCTTCAGCGGCATGTCGGACGCGCCGAAATCGACAGTCTTCGCCTTGATCTGCTTGATGCCGCCACCGGAGCCGATGGACTGATAGTTCAGGCCGACATTGGTCTTCGCCTTGTAGATCTCGGCCCATTTGGAGTAGATCGGGTACGGGAACGTCGCCCCTGCACCGGTGATGTCAGCAGCCTGCACAACGGCGGCACTGCCAAGGGCAACAACGAATGAACAGGCGCGAAAGAAACCTTGCATGAAATTCTCCATCGTAGCGGGCACCGCAGGGATATCCAACAGTAAAGCCCAAAAAAACAAACCCGGCACTCAACTGTCTCTGACAGCTCAGCACCGGGTTACATTCTACGAACTGAAAATTTCAGATTTGTTACATATCGCACCGCAACAAATCAGACTGCGGCAGCCCTCACGACTTCGGCGAGGCCATGGACGATGCGATCGACCTGTTCCGCATCCTCACCCTCGACCATCACGCGCAACAGGGGCTCGGTACCCGACGGGCGCAGCAGAACGCGTCCACGATCGGCCAGATCAGCCGTCGCCGCCTTTACCGCCGCGCTGATGGTTTCGTTGGTCGACCACGCGAAGCCTGCGCGAATCGGCACATTGACGAGCTTCTGCGGATAGAACACCAGATCCGCACACATCTCGTCGAGGGTCGTGTTGTTCTTGCGCAGGGCCGCCAACACCTGAAGGCCCGCAATGATCCCGTCGCCGGTGGAGTGCCGATCGAGGCAGATGATGTGACCGGAGTTCTCGCCACCCAACTTCCAGCCGTTCTCGTGCATCAGCTCGAGCACATAGCGGTCGCCCACCTTTGCCCGCGCGAACGGCAGCCCGAGCCGGCCCACGGCATGCTCGAAGCCCAGGTTGCTCATCAGCGTGCCGACCACGCCGTTCGCCAGCCCTTCGGCCTTGCCGGCCTTGGCGATGACATACAGTAGCTTGTCGCCGTCGTAGATGTTGCCCTTGGCGTCCACCATCACGATCCGGTCGCCGTCGCCATCCAGCGCAATACCCAGATCTGCGCCGCTGCGCAGCACGGCGTCGCGGATGGACTGGGGCGAGGTCGCCCCGACCTTGTCGTTGATGTTCATCCCGTTCGGCTCGGCACCGACGAGCACAAGCTCCGCACCCAGTTCGTGGAAGACCTTGGGTGCAACCATGTAGGCCGCGCCGTGGGCGCAATCCAGCGCGATCTTCATGCCGCGCAGGTCAAGCTCGTTCGGGAATGTGTTCTTGCAGAACTCGACGTAACGGCCGCGGGCATCGTCGATGCGTTGGGCCTTGCCCAAGCGGGAGGAAGGCTCGCAACCCATCGGCTCATCGAGCCGCGCCTCGATCTCGAGCTCGACCGAATCCGGCAGCTTGGTGCCAGCCGCCGAGAAGAATTTGATGCCATTATCCTGAAACGGATTATGGGAAGCCGAAATCACCACACCAACCTGCAGGCGCAGCGCACGGGTCAGGTAGGCGATCGCCGGGGTCGGCAGTGGCCCTGCCAGATAGACATCCACCCCGGCAGCGGAAAAACCAGCCTCAAGGGCAGACTCCAACATGTAACCCGAGATCCGCGTGTCCTTGCCGATGATCACCGCAGGGTGCTCACCCGGCCGCAGATGCTCACGGGCCACGAGCGTCTTACCCGCGGCGTAGCCGAGTCGCAGCGCAAAATCCGGCGTAATCGGCGATTCGCCGACGAGACCACGCACACCATCCGTTCCGAAGTACCGTCTAGACATTTTCCCTCTCACAATCACGTCTTTCATCAACTTGGCATTCTGCCGCAAGCGCGCCGCTCAGTCTGACTGAAGTGCGCTCCACAAGCGCAAAACATCACGGGTCGCGCCCACGTCATGGGTGCGCACGATCCGCGCGCCGTTCTGGACGGCGACCAGTGCCGCCGCCGCCCCCGCCACAACCCGTTCACCCACATCCCGCCCGGTGATCGCCCCCAGCATGCTCTTTCGGGACATGCCAACGAGAAGCGGATAGCCACCCGCACCAAACCGCTCAAGCTGGCGCAGTAGCATCAGGTTGTGCTCCACCGTCTTGCCGAAGCCAAATCCGGGATCAAGCAGGATACGATCGCGCGAGACACCGCACCCCAGCAGTACCTGTACGCGCTCGTCAAGAAAGGCCTCGACCTCCTCGACGACATGGGTGTATTGCGGCGAGCGCTGCATGGTACCCGGCTCGCCTTGCATATGCATTACGCAGAGTGCAACAGGCGCCCCACAAACAGCATCCACGGCGCCGGGCACGCGAAATCCGGCGATATCGTTGATCAGATCGGCGCCTGCCCGAATGGACTCCCGCATCACCACCGGCTTCACCGTATCCACCGACAAGGGCACGCCAAGTCCGGACAGCGCCTCAACCAGCGGCACGACCCGATCCAGCTCCTGCTGCTCCGGCACGGGCGTCGCTCCGGGGCGCGAAGACTCGCCGCCGATGTCGAGGAGCTCGGCCCCCTCCTCCACCGCACGTTCGGCAGCACGGATGGCGGCGTCGAGCGCCGGGTTGCCGTCACCCGAGAACGAATCGGTGGTCACATTGACGATGGCCATGATCTTCGGCTGGGTGAGATCAAGCTGGAAACGTCCGCACTGCAAGACGGGAGCATTCATGATGTACTCGGACAGAAATGAAACAGGGCCGGCTCAAGAGCCGGCCCTGAAAAACACAGGACGGATGTATCAGGCCGCAGGTGCAGGCGCAGTCGGTGCCGCACCGGGCGAATCGTCGCTCGGACGACGGGGCGGCTGCGAGGTCGGCTTCGGGGCGCGGGGCGCCTTGCCAGCCATGATGTCGTTGATCTGATCGGCGTCGATGGTCTCGAGTTCGAGCAGCGCCGCGGTCATGGCTTCCACCTTGTCGCGGTTGTCTTCGATGAGGCGACGGGCAAGGGCGTACTGCTGGTCGAGGATGCGACGGATCTCGGCATCCACCTTCTGCAGGGTCGCCTCGGACATGTTCTTGTGGGTCGTGACCGAGCGACCGAGGAAAACTTCGCCCTCTTCCTCGCCATAAACCATGGGCCCGAGGTTGTCGGACATGCCCCACTGGGTCACCATCCGACGAGCCAGATCGGTTGCCCGCTGGAAATCGTTGGAAGCTCCGGTGGTCATCTGGTTCATGAAGATCTCTTCCGCAATCCGGCCGCCGAACAGCACGGCAATCGTCTGCAGGAGGCGCTCACGGTCCTGGCTGTAACGATCCTGCTCCGGAAGCTGCATCGTCACGCCAAGAGCACGGCCACGAGGAATGATCGTGACCTTGTGAACCGGATCGGTCTTGGTCAGGCACTTGGCAACCACAGCGTGCCCCGACTCGTGGAACGCCGTGTTGCGACGTTCCTCTTCGGGCATCACCATCGAGCGGCGCTCGGCGCCCATCATGATCTTGTCCTTGGCGCGCTCGAAGTCATCCATATCCACCAGACGCTTGTTGCCACGAGCGGCAAAAAGGGCAGCCTCGTTCACCAGGTTGGCCAGATCCGCACCGGCGAACCCGGGGCAGCCACGGGCCAGCACCAGCGCGTCCACGTCCGGCGCAATGGGCACCTTGCGCATATGCACGCGCAGGATCTGCTCGCGCCCACGGATGTCGGGCAGCGGAACAACCACCTGACGGTCAAAACGGCCCGGACGCAGCAGCGCCGGATCAAGCACGTCAGGACGGTTGGTGGCGGCGATCACGATGACACCGGACACACCTTCAAAACCATCCATCTCGACGAGCAACTGGTTGAGGGTCTGCTCGCGCTCGTCGTTGCCACCGCCAAGGCCGGCGCCCCGCTGACGACCCACGGCGTCGATTTCATCGATGAAGATGATGCACGGCGCCTGCTTCTTGGCCTGCTCGAACATGTCGCGCACGCGAGCCGCACCCACGCCGACGAACATCTCGACGAAATCGGAACCGGAGATCGAGAAGAACGGCACCTTCGCCTCGCCGGCAATCGCCTTGGCGAGCAGGGTCTTGCCGGTACCGGGCGAGCCAACCATCAGCACACCCTTGGGAATATGGCCGCCGAGCTTCTGGAACTTGGAAGGATCACGCAGGAACTCGACCAGTTCACCGACCTCTTCCTTCGCTTCGTCGCAACCCGCCACATCCGCAAAGGTAACGGTGTTGGCCGTCTCATCAAGCATCTTGGCCTTCGACTTGCCGAAGGAGAACGCGCCACCGCGCCCGCCCCCCTGCATCTGACGCATGAAGAAAACCCACACGCCGATGAGCAGGATCATGGGGAACCACGACACGAAGATGTTCATGAGGAAGGACTGCTCTTCCTCGGGCTTGGCGGCCGTCACCTTGACGCCGTAGCGCATCAGGTCACCCACCATCCAGATATCCTGCACGCCCGGCGTGTACACCGTGATCTGGCGGCCGTCCTGGGTCGTCGCCCGCACGGTACGACCATCGACGATCGCCTTGGAAACCTTGCCCTGCTTGGCGTCCTCCATGAACTGGGAGTATTCGACCGAATTCTGGGCGGCCTGGCGATTGTTGAACTGGTTGAAAACCGTCATCAGCACAACGCCGATCACCAGCCAGATCGCAAGATTCTTGAATAAATTGTTCAACGCAATTCCTTGAAGGCCCGACAGGGGCCATAGCTTAGTGGACTGATTCTATGTCCGAACGTTCGGCGGATCAAATCATCGTCGCCATAGTCAAGCTCAATCCTTGGCGACGACACTCAATTGCGTTTTCCGGAGCCCAGCAGATATACCTCTGAACTGCGCCCCCGGGATGCCTGCGGCTTCCGGACGGCAACCGACCTGAAGACCCCCTCCATCTGCTTGCGGAACTCGTCAAAGCCCTGCCCTTGGAAGACCTTCACCAGAAAGCGCCCGCCTGGCGCCAGATGCTGACTAGCAAAATCCAGCGCCAGTTCGGCAAGGTAGATCGACCGGGCCTGATCGCTCGTCGGAATCCCCGATATATTGGGGGCGATATCCGACATCACAAGGTCCACCGTACGCCCTTCGAGCAAAGCCTCGAAGCGCTGCACGAATTCCTCGTCGTGAAAATCCCCCTGCATGAACTGCACGCGGTGGATCGGCTCCATCGGAAGCAGGTCGAGCGCAAACACGCGGCCGTTGTCCCCCACGCGGTTGATGGCCACCTGGCTCCATGAGCCGGGCGCCGCGCCCAGATCGACGACAACCATCCCCGGACGGATCAGTTTGTCCTTGTCGTCGATCTCCATGAGCTTGTAAGCCGCCCGGGCACGGTAGCCCTCGGTCTTCGCCCGCTGGACGAACGGATCGTTAACGTGCTCCGTCATCCATGATTTACTGGTCTTGGTGCGCTTCATCGCGGTACAATTACGCCCTTTTTTCAATGAGTTGGACTTAGTCCAACTTTGCCAAAACCATGATCGAACTTACCCCTGCGGCACGGCGAGCCCTTCGCGCGCAAGCCCACCATCTCAACCCCGTCGTCAGCGTGGCCAGTAACGGCCTTACGCCGGCCGTGCTCAAGGAAATCGACCACGCCCTGCAGGCCCACGAACTCATCAAGATCCGGGTTTATGGTGAAGATCGCACCGAACGCGACCTGATCATGGCGACGGTGTGTGCCGAACTCGGCGCCGCGTCCGTCCAGCATATCGGCAAGACGCTGGTCGTCTGGCGCGAGAAGCAGGAAGTGGAATCCACCCCTGGCACGCCTTCCGACAAGCCCAAGAAGCCGGTGTCCAAGGCCAAATCTGCGAAGGCCCTGTCGGCCCGCCGTGGCGTAGCCTCGCTGAATGCCAACAAATCCAAGAAGCCCCACTGGTTCGCTGCGCCAGGCAAGTCATCCCGCGGCCCGTCGGACCGCTGAACGATTACCGCGGTCAGCGCAGACCGCGGCCCTGCAAGGCAACGAGCATCAGCCCGAGCAGGCTCTGGATCAGATAAACAATGCTGGAAACGCCATGCCAGGCCGCAAAGCGGTCACGCAGGGCGCTTTCCATCACTTCGCGCGGAAACGAATCCGCCTTCAACTGGGTCAGGATCGGCTGAATGCCGAAGTAGCCGGCAACGGTGAGCGCCAGCATCAGGAAGACCAGCCAGAACACGCTGCTCTTGAAGGCGCCGCTATCCTTGCGCAGTGCGACAAACACCAGCAGGTAAGCGGCGGCAGCCATGCCCAGCCAGGCCACATAGGTGAACAACTGGCCGGCAACCTTGCCGGCCAGCACCCGATCGTCCAGTACATGAAACAACGTGGGCGCCGCCAGGTAGCCGATCGCCCACAGCGCGCCCACCCAGAGGGTGATCACGATGCTGTAGAGGTGCTCGGCAACGCGGTGCATGTTCCGTGGCTCAGACGTAGCGCACGTCGATCAGTTCGAGCTCACGCACGCCCTTCGGCGCCTGAACCTCGGCCACATCGCCGGCAAACTTGCCAATCAGCGCCCGCGCAATCGGGGAGCTGATGGCGATCTTGCCTTCCTTGATGTCCGCCTCGTCATCGCCGACGATCTGGTAGGTCACCGTGTCACCGGTATCCAGATCCTCGAGCTCGACGGTCGCGCCAAACACGCAGCGGCCATCGGCATCAAGCAGCTTGGGATCGATGATCTGCGCGTTGGAGAGCTTGCCCTCCACCTCGCGGATGCGCCCCTCGATGAAGCCCTGGCGCTCCTTGGCTGCGTCGTACTCGGCGTTCTCGGAGAGATCGCCGTGGGAACGGGCTTCAGCGATGGCCGCGATCACGCTCGGGCGATCAATGGTCTTCAATCGATGCAGTTCCTGCCGGAGCTTCTCGGCGCCGGCAACGGTCAAGGGAACCTTGTTCATGCCTTCGCGAGCTCCGCATGGAGACCTTGCAGCGAGTAGGTCTCGAGGCCGGACAGGTGGCGCATGCCCGCACAGGCGGCGCGAGCGCCTTCGATCGTCGTGTAGACCGTGACCTTGGCAGCCAGCGCGCTGGTGCGGATCGAACGGGAATCGGACACGGCCTGACGCTTCTCCTCAACGGTGTTGATGACCAGGCTGATCTCGTTGTTCTTGATCATGTCCACAACGTGCGGACGACCTTCGTTCACCTTGTTCACCGCAGACACCGCGAGACCCGCTCCGGCAATCGCCGACGCGGTGCCACGGGTGGCAACGACGGTGAAGCCAAGATCAAGCAGCTCACGGGCCACTTCGATGGCCTTCGGGCGGTCGGCGTGCTTGACGCTGATGAAGGCCTTGCCGGAAGTCGGCAGGCGCACACCGGCACCCAGCTGGCTCTTGACGAAGGCTTCGGCGAAGGTGCGGCCGACACCCATCACTTCGCCGGTAGACTTCATCTCGGGGCCGAGGATGGTATCGACGCCGGGGAACTTGACGAAGGGGAACACCGCTTCCTTGACCGAGTAGTACGGCGGCACGACTTCACCGACGACACCCTGGTCGTCAAGACTGCGACCGGCCATGCAGCGGGCGGCGATCTTGGCCAGCGGCAGGCTGCACGCCTTGGACACGAAGGGCACGGTGCGCGAGGCACGCGGGTTCACTTCGAGCACATAGACGATGGCGTCGTCGCCCTTGCCCTGGATCGCGAACTGGACGTTCATCAGGCCGCACACGTTGAGGGCACGGGCCATGGCTTCGGTCTGGCGACGCAGCTCGTCCTGCAGCTTGGCCGACAGGCTGTACGGGGGCAGCGAGCAGGCGGAGTCACCGGAGTGCACACCGGCCTGTTCGATGTGTTCCATGATGCCGCCGATCATCACGCGCTTGCCGTCGGAGAGGGCATCCACGTCCACTTCGATGGCGTCGTTCAGGAAGCGATCGAGCAGCACCGGCGAATCGTTGGAGACCTTGACGGCCTCGCGCATGTAGCGCTCGAGATCCTTCTGCTCGTGGACGATTTCCATCGCACGGCCACCGAGCACGTAGCTCGGACGCACCACCAGCGGGTAGCCGATCTCGGCAGCCAGGCGCACGGCGTCTTCCGGCGTACGGGCAGTGCGGTTGGGCGGCTGCTTGAGACCCAGCTCGTGCAGCAGCTTCTGGAAGCGCTCGCGGTCTTCGGCGGCGTCGATCATGTCCGGGGTGGTGCCGATGATGGGCACACCGTTGGCTTCGAGATCACGGGCGCGCTTCAGCGGAGTCTGACCACCAAACTGGACGATGACGCCGACGGGCTTCTCGACGGCGACGATCTCGAGGATGTCTTCCAGCGTCAGCGGCTCGAAGTACAGACGATCGGAGGTGTCGTAATCGGTGGAGACGGTTTCCGGGTTGCAGTTGACCATGATGGTCTCGTACCCGTCTTCACGCATGGCCATTGCGGCATGCACGCAGCAGTAGTCGAACTCGATACCCTGACCGATCCGGTTCGGACCGCCGCCCAGCACCATGATCTTCTTCTTGTCGGTCGGGTGGGCTTCGCACTCGTCCTCGTAGGACGAATAGAGGTAAGCGGTGGCGGTGGCGAACTCAGCCGCACAGGTATCCACGCGCTTGAAGACCGGGCGCACACCCAGAGTGTGGCGGTGCAGACGCACGGAGGTTTCATCAGTGCCGAGGAGCTTGGCGATGCGGCGATCGGCAAAGCCCTTGCGCTTCAGCTCGCGCAGTTCAGGCGCGGCGATGCCCTTGAGGGAGCGGCCGGAGAGCGACTTCTCGGTGAGGACAATGTCTTCGATCTGGATCAGGAACCAGGGGTCGATACGGGTCAGCGCGTGGACCTCCTCGAGGCTCAGGCCTTCGCGGAAAGCCTGGCCGACGTACCAGATGCGCTGGGCGCCCGGATCACCGAGCTCACGCTCGAGGTCGTCGCGATCGGCCTCGACTTCATCCAGACCGTAGGCGCCGGTTTCCAGGCCACGCAGGGCCTTCTGGAAGGATTCCTGGAAGGTGCGGCCCATGGCCATCACCTCGCCCACCGACTTCATCTGGGTGGTCAGGCGGTCGTTCGCCTGCGGGAACTTCTCGAAGGCGAAGCGGGGGATCTTGGTGACGACGTAGTCGATGGACGGCTCGAAGGACGCCGGGGTCGCGCCGCCGGTGATGTCGTTCTTGAGTTCATCCAGGGTGAAGCCCACCGCCAGCTTGGCCGCGACCTTGGCGATCGGGAAGCCGGTGGCCTTGGAGGCCAGCGCGGAGGAGCGGGACACCCGCGGATTCATCTCGATGACGATCATCCGACCGTCCTTCGGGTTGATCGCGAACTGGACGTTGGAACCGCCGGTATCGACGCCGATCTCGCGCAGCACCGCGATGGAGGCGTTACGGAGGATCTGGTATTCCTTGTCGGTCAGCGTCTGGGCCGGGGCGACGGTGATGGAGTCGCCGGTGTGGACGCCCATCGGGTCGAGGTTCTCGATGGAGCACACGATGATGCAGTTGTCCGCCTTGTCGCGAACGACTTCCATCTCGTATTCCTTCCAGCCGATCAGCGACTCTTCGATGAGGAGTTCGTTGGTCGGGCTGGCTTCGAGGCCGCGCTTGCAGATCTCGACGAATTCTTCAGTGTTGTAGGCGATGCCGCCGCCGGTGCCGCCGAGGGTGAAGGACGGGCGGATGATCACCGGGAAGCCGATCTCGGTCTGGACCTGATGAGCTTCTTCCATGGTGTGGGCGATGCCGGAGCGGGCAGAACCCAGACCGATCTTGGTCATCGCGTCCTTGAACTTCAGGCGATCCTCGGCCTTGTCGATGGCCTCTTCCTTGGCGCCGATGAGCTCCACGCCGTACTTGGCGAGCACGCCGTGCTTGGCGAGATCGAGGGCGCAGTTGAGCGCAGTCTGGCCACCCATGGTGGGCAGCACGGCGTCGGGGCGTTCCTTCTCGATGATGCGCTCGACGACCTGCCAGGTGATCGGCTCGATGTAGGTGACGTCGGCGGTGCCGGGGTCGGTCATGATCGTGGCCGGGTTGGAGTTCACCAGCACGACCTTGTAACCCTCTTCGCGCAGGGCCTTGCAGGCCTGGGCGCCGGAGTAGTCGAATTCACAGGCCTGGCCGATGATGATCGGGCCGGCGCCAATGATGAGAATGGTCTTGATGTCTGTACGTTTGGGCATGGTTCTTCAGCGACTGGATAGCGGATGGCCTGGAAGTGGCGCGCCCGGGCGCGCCGGCATGGCGATCGGCCTCAGCCCTTCGCCTCCATCAACTTGATGAATCGGTCGAACAGGTAGGCCACGTCGTGGGGGCCGGGACTCGCTTCGGGGTGACCCTGGAACGAGAAGGCCGGCACGTCGGTGCGAGCAAGACCTTGCAGGCTGCCATCGAACAGGGACACGTGGGTGACCCGGACGTTGGCCGGCAGAGTGGCCGCATCGGCCGCGAAGCCGTGGTTCTGGCTGGTGATCAGCACCTGACCGGAGTCGAGATCCTTGACCGGATGGTTGGCACCGTGGTGGCCGAACTTCATCTTCAGGGTCTTGGCACCGGAGGCCAGCGCGAGCAGCTGGTGACCCAGGCAGATGCCGAAGGTCGGGATGCCCTTCGCCAGCACTTCCTGGATGGCCTTGATCGCGTAGTCACAGGGCTCCGGATCGCCAGGGCCGTTGGACAGAAACACGCCATCCGGGTTCAGGGCGAGCACTTCGGAAGCCGGCGTCTGGGCCGGCACGACGGTCAGGCGGCAGCCGCGCTCGGCGAGCATGCGCAGGATGTTGCGCTTGACGCCGTAGTCGTAGGCCACCACGTGGAAGCGGGGATTCTCGGCGGCCACATAGCCCTGCTCGAGACGCCATTCGCCTTCCGACCAGAGGTAGGTTTCGGTGGCCGACACGACCTTGGCCAGATCCATGCCAGCCAGCCCCGGGAAGCCGCGGGCCTGGGCCACGGCGGCCTCAGCGTTGAGCTCGGCGGCGGTGGCGGCAGTGACGATGCAGCCGCCCTGAGCGCCCTTCTCCCGAAGGATGCGGGTCAGCTTGCGGGTGTCGATGCCGGCGATGGCGACGATGTTCTCGGCTTTGAGGTAAGCATCCAGCGACTGCTCGCTGCGCCAGTTGGACGCCACCAGCGGCAGATCACGAATGACGAGGCCTGCGGCAAAAACCTTGCCGGCCTCACAGTCTTCGCGGTTGATGCCGGTGTTGCCAATGTGCGGGTAAGTGAGGGTGACGATCTGACGGCAGTAGCTCGGGTCGGTGAGAATTTCCTGGTAACCCGACATGGAGGTGTTGAACACAACCTCACCAACCGTCGAACCGACCGCTCCGATGCCTTTACCGTAAAACACCGTCCCGTCGGCAAGAGCAAGAATGGCGGGCGGGAAAGCTGACACGGCGGACTCCTCGAATTCTGGTGATTGGGCAACTGGCATGTGCAGCAGGCTACACATGAAAAACGGGATCAGCCGCTGTGGCTATCCCGCTGAGAAACTTTCTAATTATAGCCCGTGACGGGCCACTCCGGCAAACTCGTCTGTAGGTAAACTGACAAGACGCTGACACGCCTAGCCTGACCGGCGCGCTCTGCGCAATACGCCCGCGAGATTGCCGAGCTCCGTCATCAGGACAGGTAGCTCACGCTTGACCGTCGGCGCATCCGCATCCTTGGCGGCCACTTCGATGCGCTGGGCCACCGCGGTGACAGCGGCGGCATTGAAAACGCCGGCGGAACCCTTGATGGAATGGGCGATGCTGCGGATAGTCGGGAAATCCCCGTCAAGGTGGGCCTGCTCCAGGGTGCGCCGATTGCGCTCCAGGTCACTGACGAACAGGCTGATGAGTTGCTGCAGCGCGGCGTCGTCGCCATCGAGCAGGTCGCGGGTCGCGCCCAGGTCGGCGATGGCGTTTTCGCCAACCATCTCCACGTAGCCGCCCCCCGCCTCCTCGGGCTCGTCGTCAGCGACGTTCATGTCGCCCATCACCCGATCGATCACCGCATGCAGCTCGACCGGCTTGATCGGCTTGGCGATGTAATCATCCATCCCCGCCATCAGGCAGCGATCACGGTCGCCCTGCATCGCATGGGCGGTCATCGCAACGATGGGGGTCGAGCGCCACTGCCCGCCCGCGGCCCAGCTCCGGCGTGCCTCGCGGGTACGGATGGCCTGCGTGGCCTCCAGCCCCCCCATCACCGGCATCTGCACATCCATCAGGATGATGTCGAAGCGCTCCTTGTCAAACAGATCCAGCGCCTCCTGCCCGTTTCCGGCCACGGTGATCTTGTGACCGACCTTCTCGAGCATCTTCACGGCCACCGTCTGATTGACCGGATTGTCTTCGACCAGCAGGATCTTGAGATTCTGGCGCGCCCTCGATACGGGCGGCGCGTAGGCCTGGGTCTGCGCCGCGTCAAAGGCGAACATCTTCTCTTCGTCCACGGCCTCGCCCTGCAGGGTCAGGGAGAGCGCATCGAACAGATCGGTCTGGGCAAAGGGCTTGATGAGGCGCGCTCCAACCTTCAGGTTCTCGCACTTGACGGTATCGCTACGCTGGGTGTTGGCGTCCAGCATCATCACCAAGCGGTCGAGACGTGGCCAGCCCTTGCTGAGGGATTCGGCCAGCGCATAACCGCCGGGAGCCGGCATGGTGGCATCCATCAACAGCCAGTCGAAAGGCTCGTTCGCCTTGTGGGCAGCCGCCAGGGACTCCTCGACAGCCTCGCCGGAGCCCGCCTCGAGCACATCGAGCCCCACCGACTTCAACTGCCTGCCAACGCAGCGACGGAGCGCCGCATTGCGCCCGGCGACCAGCACCCGGCGCGCTCCGAAGTTGGGCTGCACAACCTGACCAGCCTGGCCGATACCCACGCGGATGGTGAATCGGAAGGTGCTGCCGACACCAGGCGCGCTATCGAGGGTGATCGCGCCGCCCATCAGCTCGACGATCCGCCGGCTGATCGCCAGCCCCAGCCCAGTGCCGCCGTACTTGCGCGTGGTGGATTCGTCGGCCTGGGAGAAGGCGCCGAAGACCAGCGCCTGCTTGTCGTCCGGAATGCCGATACCCGAATCCCGGACAGCGAACTCGAGGCTCAGCACGCCCGAGTCCTCACCCAGGCTGCAAACCGAAACCTCAACCTCACCCTGTTCGGTGAACTTGATCGCATTGCCCACCAGATTGGTGAGCACCTGACGCAGCCGGGTCGGATCGCCGACGAGCACCGTCGGCACCCCCGGCGCCACGTCGTAGAAGCACTCCAGGCCCTTCTGGTATGCCCTCAGCGCCAGCGACTTCATCATGTCGCCAAGCAGGCCCGGCAACGAGAAGCCGACCCGCTCAAGGGTCAGGTGCCCAGCCTCGATCTTCGAGAAGTCGAGCACGTCGTTGATGATCCGCAGCAGCGAATCGGCGGAGCTCTTGACGGTCTGGAGGTATTCCCGCTGCTCGATGTCGAGCTGGGTGTCGAGGAGGAGTTCCGTCATCCCGATGATGCCGTTCATCGGGGTGCGGATCTCGTGGCTCATGTTGGCAAGGAAGTCGCTCTTCGCCCGATTGGCCGCCTCGGCCTGCTCCTTGGCGTGAAGGAGCTCAAGCTCGGAACGCTTTGCCTGGGTGACATCCCGATAGGTGCCGACCATCCGGGCCCAGCGCCCTTCCGAACTCCGGTTGGAGGCACGCCCATGCACGAAAACCCAGCGCCAGGTGCCCGAGCAGTGGCGGATGCGGAACTGCACCTCAAAGTGATCCAGCTCGCCGCGCAGATGAACGATGGCGTGATACCGGATGGCCTCCAGGTCATCGGGATGCACGAGCGAGATCCACTCGGGCTTTGCTGCCGCATCGCGATCGGTGTAGCCGAGGATTTCGCGCCAGTTGTCGTCGAGGACGATGGCGCCAGAGGCCAGATCCCAGTCCCACAGCCCACCTTCGGTGTTCTGCATGGCGAGGTCGAGGCGCTCGCTGAATGCCCGGACGTTGCACTCTGCTTCGTCCCGGGCCGCAATGACCCCGCGGAGGATGTCGAGCATCTGCTCCGGCGAAGCGGTCGCCGGATCGCAGGTGGCAGACAGGCTGCCACTGGCAATACGCTGGGCAACAAAGTCTCGCAGTGCGCGTCCAAGCGTGTCGTCGGACGCGGCGGAGTCGGCTTCTGGGCTGGTCACTTCGGCAAGGAGGTCGGGGGGCGTCTGTCTGGCACGAAGGCACACCTAAAAACCGGTGCGCCACCTTGAATCTGACGACTATAACGGCATGCCGACCCCGTCCTTGAGCCCGGAAAACCGGGGCCCGATCACTTCAGGCCGAGCACATCCTGCATATCGAAGAGCCCCGCCTTGCGACCGGCGATGAAGCGCGCCGCACGCAGGCTGCCGGAAGCGTACGGCATACGGCTGCTGCTCTTGTGGGTGATCTCGATGCGCTCGCCGATGCCGGCAAACAGCACGGTGTGATCGCCGACGATGTCGCCGCCGCGGATCGTCGAGAAACCGATGGTCTGGGCGTCGCGCTCGCCGGTCACGCCTTCGCGGCCGTAGATGGCGCAGGTTTCCAGATCGCGACCGAGCTCCCTCGCGACCACCTCGCCCATGCGCAGCGCAGTGCCGGAGGGCGCGTCGATCTTCAGGCGATGATGGGCCTCGATGACTTCCACGTCGTAGCCTTCGCTGAGGATGCGCGCGGCCACTTCGAGCAGCTTGAACACCGCATTGACGCCGATCGCCATGTTGGGCGCAAAGACCACCGGGATCGATTCAGCCGCCGCAGCAATGGCAGCCTTGCCCTCAGCCGAGAAACCGGTCGTGCCGATCACCATGCCACACGAGGCCGCCTTGGCGAGCTCGAGGTGATGCAGTGTCCCCTCAGGGCGGGTGAAGTCGATCAGGCAGTCGGCCTTGGCGAGGCCGGCGGCTACGTCAGTAGTAATCGCCACGCCGCAGGGCTGGCTGACCAGTTCACCGGCATCCTTGCCGATGAAGGGGCTGCCCGGCTGATCGAACGCCGCCACGAGTTCGGCATCGGCAGCCTTGAGGGTCGTCTCGATCAGCATCCGGCCCATGCGGCCCGACGCACCGGCAATCGCGATACGAACTTTCTTCATGTGTTTCCCGAAAATGAACGATAGGAAATGGGTGTCGAGGGGCGTGACAGCCCGCCCCGCAGATTACTGGGGCTTTGCAGCCGCATCCTCGGGACGGACATCGCCTTCCAGGCGGGCCAGGCCGTCACCGGCGAAGATCACCGTGAGCCGGCGCTCGAGAAGCGTGTCGCCCTTGCCGGGCCGGAAGCGATAGACGTAGTCCCAGCGGTCGGCGTGGAAGACGTCGGCGACCAGCGGCGTGCCGAGCACGAAGCGGACCTGGTCGCGGGACATGCCCGGCTTGAGCTGGGCGACCATCTCCTGGGTGACGTAATTGCCCTGGCGGATGTCGATCCGGTAGGGCTTCACGAAATCGCTGACCGCGGTCGGGGAGCAACCGGAAACAGCCGCACCCAGCGCGGCGAACAGCAAGGCGGAAGAGATCAGATTGCGCATGGGGTTCGGAGCGGACGCAGGCGCGGCCCGGAGGCCGCATTCTCAACGAGGGGCAGAAACTATATCATACGGGGCCGGCCGGGCTCCCGGCCGCCTTCTCGTGTTTTTCGGGGCCTCCATGTCCAGCAACTCCCAGAATCTAAAAAGTATCGGCCTGAAGGCGACCTTCCCCCGGCTGAAGATCCTCGATCTGTTCCAGAAGGCCGAAAACCGCCATCTGACCGCCGAAGACGTCTATCGCCTGCTGATCGCCGAAGACATGGATATCGGCCTCGCCACCGTCTATCGCGTGCTCACCCAGTTCCAGCAGGCGGGCATCCTCGAGCGCCACTACTTCGAATCCGGCAAGGCGGTCTTCGAGCTCAACGAAGGCGGCCACCACGACCACCTCGTCTGCATGCAGTGCGGGCACGTGGAAGAATTCTTCGACCCCGCCATCGAGGAACGCCAGAACCGCATCGCCGAAGAGCGCGGCTTTGCCGTGCGTGAACACGCCCTCTATCTTTACGTGGACTGCAAGAAGACCGACTGCCCGCACAAGGCCGTTGGTGTCAGCCAGGCCAGCAGCACTTCTGATTCCTGATTCCCCGCGGCCCTGACGCCGCCATCCCGTGGACGCATTCCTGACTTCGACCGCCCTCGTCGCCCTGGCTGAAATCGGCGACAAGACCCAGCTTTTGTCTTTTGTTCTGGCGGCCCGCCTGCGCAAGCCCTGGCCGATCATCGCCGGGATCTTCGTGGCGACGATCCTCAACCACGCCCTCGCCGGCTCGGTGGGCGTATGGGTTGCCCAGTACATCCCGACCCACTGGCTGCCGTGGATCGTCGGCATCGTGTTTGTGGTGTTCGGCCTGTGGACGCTCAAGCCCGATACGCTGGATGACGACGAGGCGCCTTCCGAGATGCACCCGGCGGGCGCCTTCGTGACCACCGCCATCGCCTTCTTCATCGCCGAGATGGGCGACAAGACGCAACTCGCCACCGTCGCCCTCGCCGCCCGTTTCGATGCGCTGGCCTGGGTGGTGCTGGGCACCACGGTGGGCATGATGCTCGCCAACGTGCCGGCCGTGCTGCTAGGCGAAGGGCTGGCGAAGCGCCTGCCCCTCAAGCTGATCCGCTGGATCGCCGCCGGCGTGTTCGTGCTCACCGGCGTCGTGACCATGGCCGGCGCCGCCAGCCTGGGCTGATCAGCCGGTCAGGCCAAGCATCTCCGCGGCGTGGCTGCGGGTGGTGTCGGTGATGTTCACCCCGCCCAGCATCCGGGCGATCTCCTCGATCCGCGCCGGGTCGTCCAGCGGCGTGACCCGCGACAGGGTCTCGCCATCCCGTGTTTCCTTGGCGATGGACCACTGCCAGTTGGCCTGGGCGGCCACCTGCGGCAGGTGGGTGACGCACAGCACCTGCCGGTCGTCGCCCAGCTGACGCAGCAGCCGGCCGACGATCTCGGCCACCCGACCGCCGATCCCCACATCCACCTCATCGAAAATCAACGTCGGCGTGGCCGCGTTGCGGCTGGTGATGACCTGGATCGCCAGGCCGATCCGCGACAGCTCGCCGCCAGACGCCACCCGGGCCATCGGCCTGAGCGGCTGGCTGGCGTTGGCGGTGACGAGGAACTCGACGCTCTCCAGCCCGCTCGCGGCCCCTTCTTCGACGGGTCGCAGCGCAATCTCGAACTGGGCACCGCCCATCGCCAGCGACTGCATGGCTTCGGTAACCGCCGCCGACAACTCGGCCGCAAGCTCGCGCCGGGCTGCCGAGAGCGGCTCGGCCACGGCCAAAAACGCCGACCGGGCCGCGGCCTCTTCCCGGGCCAGGGCTTCGGGATCGGACTGGCGGACCAGCCGATCGAGCCGACCGACACTCTCGGCCAGCACTTCCGGCAGCCCTTCGGGCGCGACGCGATATTTGCGGGCCATGGCCGTGATGGCCTGGATGCGCTGGTCGATCTCGGCGAGACGATCCGGATCGAGATCGAGCCGGTCGCGGTAGCGACGCATGGCGTGGAGCGCCTCGTCGAGCTGGATGCTGGCGCTGCCGAGCAGCTCCTGCACGTCGGCAAGCTGGCCGTCGTGGCTGGCCATGTCGGCAACGCGGGAGAGCAGGCGCTCAAGCTGGGAGACCAGCGCGTACTCGCCTTCCGCCAGGCCGTCGATGACTTCGGCGCTGCCTTCGATCAGGCCGGCTGCGTGGGCCAGCCGGGCCTGCTCCTGATTGAGCTGGGCCCATTCTTCGGGCTCGAAGGCCAGCTCGCGCAGTTCCGCCACCTGCCAGCCAAGGAGCTCCCGCTCGCGCTCGGTGGAGGACGCGCCCTCCTCCGCCGCCTCCCGCGCCCGCCGCAGGGCCGACCACACGCGGTGACGCTCGGCCACCTCGGCCGCCTGGGCGACAAGGCCACCGTGGGCATCGACGAGCGCCAGCTGGGCGTCGGGCCTGAGCAGCGCATGATGGGCGTGCTGGCCGTGGATGTCGGCCAGCCATTCGCCGGCCGTCCGCAGCTGCGCCAGCACCACCGGCGAGCCGTTAAGCCACGCCTTGGAGCGGCCGCCGCTTTCGATGACGCGGCGCATCAGCAGCACGCCTTCATCGGCGTCGATCTCCTGCTCAGCCAGCCAGGCCCGCAGCGGGCCGTCGGGCGGCAGGTCGAACTCGGCGACGATCTCGGCGCGCGCCTGACCGCTGCGCACCACGCCGGCCTCGGCCTTGCCACCGAGGGCGAGGCCAAGGGCATCCAGGAGGATCGACTTGCCCGCACCGGTCTCGCCGGTAAGCGCGCCAAAGCCGGCCTCGAAGGCCAGCTCGAGCCGATCGACAATCACGAAATCGCGAATGGAAAGATGACGCAGCATGAAAAAACCGAATGGGTGAAACCGGCAGGTCAGCCGTGACGGGGCGTCGAGCTCCAGTGCAGCTTTTCGCGAAGCATCGCAAAGTAGCTGTAGCCCGGGGGATGAAGCAGGCGCACGCGATGGGGCGAGCGGGTGATCCGCACGGTGTCGCCGGCGCGGGTGTCGTAGCGGCTCTGGCCGTCGAAGTGGACGCGGGAATCGTGGGGCGGCAGCAGCACGATCTCGATGCAGCAGTGATCGGGCAACGTGATCGGCCGGGCGGTGAGCGCGTGGGGGCACATGGGCACCAGCGCAATGCCTTCGACGCTGGGGTGGAGGATCGGCCCGTTGGCCGACAGCGCGTAGGCCGTCGATCCGGTGGGGGTCGAGACGATCATGCCGTCGGAGCGCTGGGTGTAGACGAACTCGCCGTCGACACGCAGGTCGAATTCGATCATCCGGCCCAGCTCACCCTTGTTGACCACCACGTCGTTGAGGGCCACCGTATGGAACACCCGTTGCCCGCCGCGCAGCACTTCGGCGTCGAGCAGGATGCGGGATTCTTCGGTGTAGCGGCCCTGGAGGATCTCGCCGATCTTGTCGAGGGCGACCTCGCGGGAGATGTCGGTGAGAAAGCCCAGCCGGCCCTGATTGACGCCCGCCAGCGGCACGTTATAAGCAGCGAGCCGGCAGGCGCTGTTGAGCAGGGTGCCGTCACCGCCGAGCACCACGGCCAGATCCGCCCTGGCACCGATCTCGTCGTAGCTCGCCACCGTGAAACCCGCCGTGAGACCGGTGGAACTCGCGGTTCCCTGCTCGATCAACACGGCAATGCCGAGGCCGCGCAAATAATTGGCCAGCCGAAGCACCGCCTCGGCCACTTCAGGGCTCTGATACTTGCCGATCAGTGCGATAGTCTTGAACTCGCAGGTCATGCATTGATTAAACCACATTCTGCCGCGTGCTCCTGCTTCTCATGAACGCAGGCCTTCTCTTAGAATCGCCGGGAACCATCCATCTGCCGCCATGACCCGTCTCGACCAACGCTCGCAAATCCTCCTGAAGACCCTGGTGGAGCATTACATCGCCGAAGGCCAGCCCGTCGGGTCGCGGGCCCTGTCGCGCTATTCGGGCCTGCAACTGTCGCCGGCCACGGTGCGCAACGTGATGTCCGACCTGGAGGAGCTGGGCTTCATCACCAGCCCGCACACCTCCGCCGGGCGGATTCCCACGCCCCTGGGCTATCGTTTTTTTGTGGACAGCCTGCTCACCGTACAGCCCATCGGCACCGGCCAGCTCCATGAACTCCAGGGCCAGATCCAGCCCGGCGAGCCCCAGCGCGTGCTCAATGCCGCCTCCCAGCTGCTGTCGGGCCTCACCCACTTCGCCGGCGTCGTCGTCTCGCCCAAGCAGGACGTGCCGAGGATCCGCCAGATCGAGTTCGTCAGCCTGTCCGACACCCGCATCCTGCTGATCCTTGTCACCAGCGCCGGCGACGTGCAGAACCGCATCCTGTTTACCAAGCGCGCCTACAGCCCGTCGGAGCTCGTCACCGCCGCCAACTACCTCAACCAGCACTTCGCGGGCCTCGCCTTCGACGAGATCCGCACCCGCATCCAGGACGAGCTCAAGCAGCTGCGCACCGACATGACCGAGCTGATGAGCGCGGCCGTCGAAGCCGGCAGCGAGGCGCTGGAGGAAACCCGCAGCACCTACGTAATCTCGGGCGAAACCAACCTGCTCGATGCCGAGGATCTGTCGTCGAACATGGCCCGCCTGCGTGAGCTCTTCAAGCTCTTCGAGCAGAAGACCGGGCTGATGCAGCTCCTCGACATCTCCAACCGCGCCCAGGGCGTGCAGATTTTCATCGGTGGCGAGAGCGGCCTTAGCCCGCTGGACGACTGCAGCGTCGTCACCGCTCCCTACGAGGTGGACGGCCAGCTGGTCGGCTCGGTCGGCGTGATCGGCCCCACCCGGATGGCCTACGAACGGGTGATCCCGATCGTGGACGTCACCGCCCGCCTCATTTCAAGCGCCCTCTCCGGGCAAAACTGAACCTGAAAGCTCCCCGATGACCCGATTCTGGCAAGCGCCAGCGCACACCCACGGCAAGGCGCCGCGTACCGGCATCCTGCTGGTCAATCTCGGCACCCCCACCGCCCCCACGGCGGCCGCCCTGCGCCCGTATCTGCGACAGTTCCTGTCCGACCCGCGGGTCGTGGAGATCCCACGCTTCGTGTGGTGGCCGATCCTCCACGGCATCATCCTGCGCACCCGTCCGGCCAAGTCGGCCGCCAAGTACGCCAGCGTGTGGACGGACGAAGGCTCGCCCCTCAAGGCCCACACCGAGAAGCAGGCCAAGCTCCTGAAGGGCTTTTTCGCCAATGCGGGCGAGCGGGATCTCGTCGTCGAATGGGCGATGCGCTACGGCCAGCCGTCGATCCGCACCCAGCTCGACGCCATGCGCGCCGCCGGCTGCACGCGCATCCTCGTGGTGCCGCTCTACCCCCAGTACGCCGCCAGCACCACCGCCACGGTGATCGACGAGGTCGCCGACTGCCTGCGCCACTGGCGCAACCTGCCGGAAATCCGCTACGTGCGCAGCTTTCCGGGCGAGCCCACCTACATCCAGGCCCTCGCCAATTCGGTGCGCGAACACTGGAAGCGCAACGGCGAACCCGACCGGCTGGTACTCAGCTTCCACGGCACCCCCAAGCGCTCGCTCGAGCTCGGCGATCCCTATCACTGCGAATGCCTGAAGACCGCGCGCCTGCTGGGCGAAGCCCTGGCACTGCCGCCTGAGAAGCTGGTGGTGAGCTTCCAGTCGCGCTTCGGCAAGGCCGAGTGGCTGCAGCCCTACACCCAGCCTACCCTGGAGGCGATGGCGCAGGCAGGCGTCGGATCGGTGGACGTGATGTGCCCGGGTTTCGTCTCGGATTGTCTCGAGACGCTGGAAGAGATCAACATGGAATGCCGCGAGGCCTTCCTGCACGCGGGCGGCAAGCGCTTCGGATACATCCCGTGCCTGAACGAACGCGACGACTGGATCGAGGCGCTGATGGCCGTGTGCGTGCGGGAAATGGGCCACTGGCTGACGGAGCCGCAACCGGATGCGGGCACGCTCGAACGCCAGGCGCGCCTGGCACGCGACCGCGGCGCCAAGGCCTGATCAATCATCGCCCCGCCGGGGCTGGAGAGAACCAATGAAACTGATATTGCGCTGGGTGCTCAACGCGGTCGCGCTGATGCTGATCCCGGAGATCATCAGCAAGGTGCAGGTGGACAGCTACGCAGCGGCGCTGATAAGCGCGGTACTGCTGGGCTTCGTCAATGCGATCATCCGGCCGCTGCTCGTGCTGATCACCCTGCCGATCACGATCCTGACGCTGGGTCTGTTCACGCTGGTGATCAACGCGCTGATGTTCTGGAGCGTGTCCGGCCTCGTCAAGGGCTTCGTCGTGCCGGACTTTTCAACCGCTTTCTGGGGTGCGCTGGCGTACAGCCTGCTTACCTGGATGGTCAGCCTCGCCCTGGCGGACAAGGACTGACGGCATCGCAGCTTTCAGTGCGCCCCTGACGCGACCACCGGAGCCGTACGGCGCCGGGCGGCCTTGCGGCGCACCGCACCCGGGTCGAACGCACCGACCAGCTTGCCGAGCGCCGACGCCCGGGCGTCCATCGCCATCTGGAAGGCGCCATCCTCGCCGTACTTCTTGACGGAGAACTTGACCCGCTTTCGACGGCCATCCGGCAAGGGCCACGACGCCACCCAGAACCAACGCTGCTTCTCTTCGGGCAGGTCGCGGGTTTCCGAGGCGCAGTAGCGACACACGCCGACAACCCCGGAACGGTTGTTCTTCTTGACGATGTTGGAATACTCCTGCATCGACAACGGGGGGTGGGCTGCAATGATCTCGTCCCGGTATTCCTTCGCAGCCGCAAAAGAGCGCTGCTTTCCGCCAAACACGCCGTCACTGAAGTGTTTACGGTAGATCACACCGCGACGCTGGATCGTCACCAGCCAGCCGTGGGTACGGCTGGTTTCATTGTCTACCCGACTGATTCCGTATGTGCTGCCTCGGCTCACAGGCCACCTCCTCAAAGGTCCGCGACGACATCGCGCTTCAGGAGCAAATTTCGGCCCGGGCGGCCAGAACTTTAGGCGTCGATTGGCCATGGAGAAACACACCGGCAGCGGTCGCCCCCTTGAAAGCCGGCCACTTCACCCCATCTGCGCTCTTGCCACAGCTTTCCGGATGACATGCCATGAACCAGCCCATTCTCGTTCCCTGCCCCCACTGCCAAGCCGTAAACCGCGTACCGGCCGACAAGCTGGGAGACAACGGAACCTGTGGCCGCTGCAAGGGGGCGCTCTTCACCGGTGCCCCGCTGACGCTGAATGCGGCAAATTTTGCCGCCCATGCGGAAAAGGGCGATCTGCCGCTGCTGGTGGATTTCTGGGCGCCCTGGTGCGGCCCGTGCCGGAGCATGGCGCCGGCGTTCTCGGCCGCCGCAGGGCAGCTGGAACCGCGCGTAAGACTTGGCAAGGTGAATACGGAAGAGGAACAGGCGCTGGCGGCACGTTTCGGGATCCGCAGCATCCCGACGCTGGTGCTGATCCGCCACGGGCGGGAGATTGCCCGGCAGGCTGGCGCCATGGGCGCAGACGACATCCGCCGCTGGACCCTCGCCCACCTGGGCTGAGGCCCGCGGCGAGGCCGCTCAGGTGTCGACCAGCTGGAGTTCCATGCCGAAGCCGCTGGCAGTCACCTGCTCGGCCGGCACGCCGGTCTTGGAGAGTTCACGGTAGGCCGCGCCCAGCCGACGCGCCACGGTGGTGACCAGCCGGCTGCGGAAGGCATCCTGGCACTCGTCGGTGGCCAGCGACAGCGCGGCGGGGTTGATCTCGAGGTAGACCGTTTCGGTGGTCGTCACCGCGGTGTTCATGTGCTTGTGATCCTGGGCATCCAGGAAGGCGAGCTCGCCAAACACCTCGCCCGCCCCCAGCTCGTACACCCGATGGCCATCGACGGACACCTCGACCCGGCCATCGATGACGATCCCGAAACGCTGGTCGGCGTCGCCTTCGCGCAGCAGCAGGGTATGGGATTCGACCTTGCGCCAGCGCGAGATGCGGAGCATCTCCCAGATCTCCACATCCTCGAACTCGGTGAAGAAAGGCATCTTGCGCAGGGTTGCGTAGCGGGTGGTGTCCTGCTGGCTGGTCGAGTCGTCGAGGATCTTGTAGCGCACCGCCGACAGATCCTTCGCAAACTCGGCGCCGTTCTTGTAGCGGGAGTAAAGATCCTTCTCGAGGGCCTTGCGGATCACCTGATCGAGCTGTTCGGGCAGCTCCGAGTTGATCTGCGACACCAGCGGCGGCTCGGTATTGATGATCTTGTAGATGAGCTGGGCCGGGTTCTTGGCCCGGAAGGGCAGCCGGCCGGTGAGCATGTGGAACAGCACCACGCCCAGCGAGAACAGGTCGGTCTTCTGGTTGAGCGGGTAGCCCTTGATCTGCTCCGGGCTCATGTAGGCCGGCGAGCCCACGCCCATGATGAAGGTCGAATCGGCCGCGCTCTTCTTGCTCACGTTGAGCGCAAGGCCGAAGTCAGTGATCTTCACATTATCGTTGTCATCCACGAGGATGTTGGCCGGCTTGATGTCCCGGTGCACAACCCCTTGGCGGTAGGCGTAATCGAGCGCCATCGCGCACTTGAAGATCATGCCGATGGTGCGATGCAGGGGGAGCAGGCTCTGGAAGCTGCAGTACTTCTCGAGGGTCGTGCCCGGAAAGTACTCCATGACGATATAGGCGTAGTCCTTATCGACCGCCGTATCGAAGATCTTGATGATGTTGGGGTGATCCAGCCGCCGCGACACGTCCATCTCGGCGCGCAGCAGCTTGAGCAGACGCCGGTTCCACTTGGCCTCGTCCTTCGACTTATCGTCGAAACGGATCAGCTTGAGGGCGACGTTGTCCGGGTATTGGGGATGCTCGGCGAGATAGACCGTCGCCGTCGCGCCGCGCCCAACCTCCCGGATCAGCTTGTACTTGCCGATTTTATCAGGTGCTTTTTCCATACCTGCTTTACGCGAAAACATTCGTAAAGATGACCGGAGAAAACCCGGAACACTCGGATTTTACACTCCCTTTCGCTGCCAGCCGGCAACTTTGGTGACGCCCTCTTGAAATCATATTCTCCGTCCCCATTTAAAGCGAGTCAAAAAAAGGAGCCGTTACCCATGCAAGACCAGGACACCCCTCTGAGCCCCGAAGACAAGGCCGCGCCGGAGCTCGTGGAGAACGTCGCGGGCGCCGCGGATGCCGCCACTGCCAGCGCAGTCGAAGCCGCCGGCACCGACACCCTTCCCAGCCTCGCCGAGCAGCTCCGCCAGGCCGAGCTGAAAGCCGCCGAGCACCACGACGCCTGGCTGCGCGCCAAGGCCGAGACCGAAAACGTGCGCCGTCGCGCCCAGGACGACATCGCCAAGGCGAGCAAGTTTGCCGCCGACAAGTTCGCCCAGGCGATGCTGCCGGTGAAGGACAGCCTTGAAGCCGCCCTCGCCACCGAGAACGCCACCCTCGAAACCCTCAAGCAGGGCGTCGAGCTCACGCTCAAGCAGCTCGTTTCCGCCTTCCAGAGCGCCAACGTGACCGAAGTGAGCCCCCTCGGCGAGAAGTTCGACCCGAACAAGCACCAGGCCATCAGCGCCATCGAGGCCGACGGCGAACCCAACACCGTGATCAACGTGCTGCAGAAGGGCTACCTGCTCAACGAGCGCGTGATGCGTCCGGCGCTCGTTGTCGTCTCGAAAGCCAAGCCGGCCGCTTGAAAGCCGCCGCGGCATCCCCATATTCGCTAACAAGCAGCGGGCCGGCCTGACCGACCCGCCACCAGACAGCATTCAAATTCAAGGAAAAACTCATGGGCAAGATCATCGGCATCGACCTCGGCACCACCAACAGCTGCGTTTCCGTGATGGAAGGCGGCAAGCCGAAGGTCATTGAAAACTCCGAAGGTGCGCGCACCACCCCGTCCGTCGTCGCCTACGCCGACGATGGCGAGATCCTGTGCGGCGCGCCGGCCAAGCGTCAGGCCGTCACCAATGCACGCAACACCCTCTACGCGGTCAAGCGTCTGATCGGCCGCCGCTTCGAGGAAAAGGAAGTGCAGAAGGACATCGACCTGATGCCCTTCACCATCTGCAAGGCCGACAACGGCGACGCCTGGGTTGAAGTGCGTGGCAAGAAGATCGCCCCGCCGCAGGTTTCCGCCGAAGTGCTGCGCAAGATGAAGAAGACCGCCGAAGACTACCTCGGCGAAGAAGTCACCGAAGCCGTCATCACCGTGCCGGCCTACTTCAACGACAGCCAGCGCCAGGCCACCAAGGACGCCGGCCGCATCGCCGGCCTCGAAGTGAAGCGCATCATCAACGAGCCGACCGCGGCTGCGCTGGCCTTCGGCATGGACAAGAAGCCGGGCGACTCCAAGATCGCCGTGTTCGACCTTGGCGGCGGCACCTTCGACATCTCCGTGATCGAGATCGCCGACATCGACGGCGAACACCAGTTTGAAGTGCTGGCCACCAACGGCGACACCTTCCTGGGCGGCGAAGACTTCGACCAGCGCATCATCGACTACATCGTCACCGAGTTCAAAAAAGAGCAAGGCGTCGATCTCAAGAACGACGTGCTGGCCCTGCAGCGCCTGAAGGAAGCCGCCGAAAAGGCCAAGATCGAGCTGTCCTCCGGCCAGCAGACCGAAATCAACCTGCCCTACATCACCGCCGACGCCACCGGCCCGAAGCACCTGGCGCTGAAGATCACCCGCGCCAAGTTCGAGTCGCTGGTCGAAGACCTGGTCGAGCGCACCATCGAGCCCTGCCGCGTGGCCCTGAAGGACGCCGGCGTGAAGGTTTCCGACATCGACGACGTGATCCTCGTCGGCGGCCAGACCCGTATGCCGAAGGTCATCGAGAAGGTGAAGGAGTTCTTCGGCAAGGATCCGCGCCGTGACGTGAACCCCGACGAAGCCGTCGCCGTCGGCGCCTCCATCCAGGGCGGCGTGCTGCAGGGCGAAGTCAAGGACGTGCTGCTCCTCGACGTCTCCCCGCTGTCGCTGGGCATCGAAACCCTGGGCGGCGTGATGACCAAGCTGATCCAGAAGAACACCACGATCCCGACCAAGGCCTCGCAGGTCTTCTCCACCGCCGACGACAACCAGTCCGCCGTGACCATCCACGTGCTGCAGGGCGAGCGCGAGATGGCCTCCGGCAACAAGAGCCTCGGCCAGTTCAACCTGTCTGACATCCCGCCGGCGCCGCGCGGCATGCCGCAGATCGAAGTCACCTTCGACATCGACGCCAACGGCATCCTGCACGTGTCCGCCAAGGACAAGGCCACCGGCAAGGAAAACAAGATCACCATCAAGGCCAACTCCGGCCTGTCGGATGAAGAGATCCAGCGCATGGTGCGCGACGCCGAGGCCCACGCCGAGGAAGACAAGAAGGCCCACGAACTGGTCGACGCCCGCAATCAGCTTGACACCCTGGTCCATTCGGTGAAGAAGGCCCTGGCCGAGCACGGCGACAAGATCGGCGACGACAAGGCCAAGATCGAAGCCGCCATCGCCGAAGCCGAAGAAGCCATCAAGTCCGGCGACAAGGCCGCCATCGACGCCAAGAGCGAAGCCCTCGGCGCCGTCAGCCAGAAGCTCGGCGAGCACATCTACGCCCAGGCCCAGGCCGAAGCGGGTGCTGCCGGTGCGGCGGGCGGTGCTGGCGCCTCCGCCGGTGGCGCCAAGTCCAACGACCCGGACGTGGTGGATGCCGAGTTCACCGAAGTGAAGGACAAGAAGTAAGCACCACAGCTGAAAAGCTGATCTGACTGACCCGGCCGAGCCATGCCGGTGCCTCGCGCACCGCTCGGCTCGGCCTTTCCACAAGATAGCCAGAGCACCCAAAAATGGCGAAACGGGATTTATACGAAGTCCTCGGCGTCAATCGCGACGCCTCCGAGGACGAGCTGAAAAAGGCCTACCGCAAGCTGGCCATGAAGTACCACCCGGACCGCAACCCGGACAACAAGGAAGCCGAGGAGAAGTTCAAGGAGGTCAAGGAGGCCTACGAGATCCTCACCGACGCCAACAAGCGCGCCGCCTACGACCGCTACGGCCACGACGGGATCAACCCGCAGATGGGTGGTGGCGGCGGCGGTCAGGGCTTCGACGGCTTTGCCGATGCCTTCGGCGACATCTTCGGCGACATCTTCGGCGGTGGTGGCGGCGGCGGTCGCGGACGCTCCAACGTCTATCGCGGCGCCGACCTGCGCTACAACCTCGAGATCACCCTCGAAGAAGCCGCCCGCGGCGCCGAGAAGACCATCCGCATCCCGGCCCAGGAAGAATGCGGCACCTGCCATGGCAGCGGTGCCAAGCCCGGCACCCAGCCCAAGACCTGCCCCACTTGCGGCGGCGCGGGTCAGGTGCGCATCCAGCAGGGCTTCTTCTCGATCCAGCAGACCTGCCCCAAGTGCCACGGCAGCGGCCGGATCATCCCCGAGCCCTGCACCACCTGCGGCGGCGCTGGCCGCGTCAAGCGTCAGAAGACCCTGGAAGTGAAGATCCCGGCCGGTATCGACGACGGCATGCGCCTGCGTCACGGTGGTCAGGGCGAGCCGGGCGTCAATGGCGGCCCTGCCGGCGACCTGTATGTCGAGATCCACATCAAGCAGCACCCGGTCTTCCAGCGCGACGGCGACGACCTGCACTGCGAGATGCCGATCAGCTTCACCACCGCGGCGCTCGGCGGCGAGATCGAGATCCCGACCCTGGATGGCGCGGCCAACATCCGCATCCCCGCGGAAACCCAGAGCGCCAAGGTCTTCCGCCTGCGCGGCAAGGGCATCCGCAACGTACGCACTCACGCCCCGGGCGACCTGATGGTGCACGTGATCGTCGAGACGCCGGTCAAGCTCACCGATCGCCAGAAGGAGCTGCTGCGCGAGTTCGGCGAGATCGCCTCGAGCAATGCCGAACGGCACAACCCGAAGGCAAAATCCTGGATGGACAAGGTGAAGGATTTCTTCAGCAGCTGATCCGGCTGAAAATATTGCACCGCAATATCCAGAACCGCGGGCCGACGTTGCAGAACGTCGGCCCGTGTCCTTTTCCGAAACCGATTTCTTTGTCCTATACTGGCCGGCGCGCACCAACTTTTGACAGAAAATAACGACAAACCATGCTGATCAAGTCCATCAAGACAAGCCTGGCCAGCCTCTGCGCCGGACTCGCTTTCGCTGCGTCGGGCAGCGTCCTCGCCGCGGATCCCGGCATCACCGACACGACCATCACCCTCGGCATGTCGGCGCCTTTCTCAGGCCCCAACGGCGCTTACGGCAAGGAAATGAAGGAAGGCGCCCTCGCCTACTTCGCCCAGCTCAACGCCAATGGCGGGATCAACGGCAAGAAGGTCGAACTGGTCACCCTCGACGACGGCTACGAAACCGAGCGGACCGTCGCCAACACCCGCAAGCTCATCAACGAACACAAGGTGTTCGCGCTGATGGCTTTTTACGGTTCATCGCCCACCACCGAGGCGATGAAGGTCTTTTCCGAAGCCAAAGTACCCCTTCTGGGTACCATCAGCGGCGCCGGCAGCCTGCGCTCGCCAGTCAATCGCTACATGTTCCACCTGCGCGCCAGCTACGCCGATGAAACCGAGGCCATCGTCAATCACCTGGTTGGCCTGGGCATCACCAACATCGCGGTCTTCTACCAGAACGACGGATTCGGCAAGTCGGGCAAGGACGGCGTCGTGGCAGCGCTCGCCCACCACAAGCTGAAGCCGGTGGCCGAGGGTTCGGTGGAACGCAATTCCCTGCAGGTCGAAAACGCCGTTGCCCAGATCGCCAAGGCCAATCCCCAGGCGGTGATCATGGTCACGCTCTACAAGCCCACCGCCGAGTTCATCCGGCAGATGCGCAAGGCCGGCCAGATTCCCCAGTTCTCGACCCTCTCGCCCATCGGCGCCGATCTGCTGGTCGGCGAAATGGGCGCCAAGGATGCCCACGGCGTCGGCATCTCCCAGGTCATGCCCTACCCCTGGAACGACACCCAGCCAGTCGCCAAGGAATACCACAAGGCCATTCAGGCCTTCGCCAAGCACAGCAACTACAGCTATTACGGCATCGAGGGCTTCATCAACGCCAAGCTGATCGCCGAAGCCATGAAGAAGGCCGGCCGCGACCTCAGCCGCGAGAAGCTCGTCAATACCCTCGAGAGCACGCCCTTCGACCTGGGCGGCTACAAGGTGAGCTATTCGGCGAGCAACCACAACGGCTCGCGCTTCGTGGATCTCACCGTGCTCGGACGGGACGGGCGCGTGCTGCGCTGAACGCTCACGCCTCCGCCATGAAAAAGGGCGCCTCGCGGCGCCCTTTGTCTTGCAACCGAAACGCCGGTCAGGCGCGGCGCCAGATCGTGCCCTGAGGGCTGTCTTCCAAGGCGATGCCTTCGGCCAGCAGTTCGGCACGGATGCGGTCGGCCTCGGCGAAGTTCTTCGCCTTCTTGGCTGCGATCCGCGCTTCGATGCGCGCCTCAATGGCGGCCACGTCGTCGCTGCCCGCGGCATCGACACCGCCCTGCAGGAAGGCCGACGGGTCCTGCTCCAGCAGGCCGAGCACGCCCCCCAGCGCCTTGAGCTGCGCCGCAGCTTCGGCCGACTGGCTGCGATTGACCTCGTTGGCCAGATCGAAGAGCACTGCGATCGCCTCGGCGGTATTGAAGTCGTCGTCCATCGCCAGCTTGAAACGGGCCGGCAGCGGCGCGGACCAGTCGATCGCACCGGCATCCGCCGCCGGCACGTTGCGCAGCGCGGTGTAAAGCCGCGAAAGCGCCTGGCGCGCATCGACCAGATGGGCGTCGGAATAGTTGAGCGGGCTGCGGTAATGGGCGCGCAGGATGAAGAATCGCACCACCTCCGGCGCGTACTCCTTCAGCACGTCGCGGATGGTGAAGAAGTTGCCGAGGCTCTTCGACATCTTCTCGTCGTCCACCCGCACGAAACCGTTGTGCATCCAGTAATTGACGAAGCTGCACTGGTGCGCGCCCTCGCTCTGGGCGATCTCGTTCTCGTGGTGCGGAAACTGCAGATCCGCCCCGCCGCCGTGGATGTCGAAGTGATTGCCGAGGAGTTCGGAACTCATCGCCGAGCACTCGATGTGCCAGCCCGGACGGCCCGGGCCCCAGGGCGAGGCCCACTTCACCTCGTCCGGCTCTTCGGGGCGGGCGTGCTTCCAGAGCACGAAATCGAGCGGATCGTGCTTGCCACCGGCCACCTCGACGCGCTCGCCGGCGCGCAACTCATCCAGCGACTTGCCCGACAGCTTGCCGTAGCCCTCGAACTTGCGCACCGCGTAACACATGTCTTCATTGGTGGCCTTGTAGGCGAGGCCGTTGTCCACCAGATTACCGATCAGCTTCTGCATCGGCTCGACGAACTCCGTCGCCCGCGGCTCGTGATCGGGACGCAGCACGCCGAGGGCGTCGGCGTCTTCATGCATGGCGGCGATGAAGCGATCGGTGAGCGCACGGATGCTCTCGCCGTTTTCCTGGGCGCGCTTGATGATTTTGTCGTCGATGTCGGTGATGTTCCGGACATACGTGACGTTATAGCTGCTGGCCCGAAGCCATCGCGCAACCATGTCGAAAACCACCATGACCCGCGCGTGTCCGAGGTGACAGTAGTCATAGACCGTCATGCCGCAGACGTACATGCGTACCTTGCCAGGTTCGATGGGGCTGAACTGCTCCTTTTTGCGCGAAAGGGAGTTATGAATTTTCAACATGAGAAAGACCGCAATGAAACCGAGTGAAAGAAGGGAAAAACGCAGGATCTTGCCGGGAGAGAGCCAGTCCGGGCAGACGGAAGGCCCGGGCGGCAGAGAATCGGGAAGCGCTCATGGCCGGCGACTGCGCTTCTTGATAAAATGGCTGGCTTGTAGCAACCCGACCAACACGCCATTTCGCGCGCCCGCGTATGCCGGCGGATCATATCACATGTCAAAACGTGCTCTCGCCGCCTCCCTGCTCCTCGCCAGCCTGCTCTGTGGGCCGGTCAGGGCGGATTCCCTGCAGGATCTGCAAACCCTCGTCAAACAGGGGCAGCTTACCCAGGCCCTCGAAAAAGCCGATCAACTCCTCGCCGCCAAGCCGCGGGATGCGCAGGTGCGCTTCCTGAAGGGCGTCGTTCTGTCCGAACTCAACCGCGGCAGCGAAGCCGTCACTGTGTTCCAGAAGCTGACCGAGGACTACCCGGAGCTTCCCGAGCCCTACAACAACCTCGCCGTGCTCTACGCCCAGCAGCGCCAGTACGACAAGGCCCGCAACGCGCTGGAGATGGCGATCCGCACCCATCCCAGCTACGCCACCGCCCACGAGAACCTCGGCGACATCTACGCCCGTCTGGCCAGCCAGGCCTACGACAAGGCCCTCGCCCTCGATTCCTCCAACGTGGTCGCCCAGAACAAGCTGGCGATGATCCGCGAGATGATGAGCGTCACCGGCAAGACGACCCGCCCGGCCGCGCCTGCTGCAGCCGCGCCGGCCGCCAAGCCGGCGGTGGTCGCTGCTGCACCCGCCGCTGCGCCGGCGCCTGTGGCACCCGCGGCCAA